>NZ_JBJEXT010000001.1:0-19556 GCF_051886055.1 Mitsuokella apri
ACTGGATGTACATCATCCCCGTCGGCATCATCTATTTCTTCCTCTATTACTTCATCTTCACTTGGATGATCAAGAAATTCGACTTTAAGACGCCGGGCCGTGAGGACGACGACGAGGAGACGAAACTCTACACAAAGGCCGATTATCAGGCGAAAAAGGGCGCAGGCGGCGCTTCTTCTGCACAGGCCGTCGAAGACGCCAAGAGCTCGATGATTGCGCGCGGTCTCGGCAGCAAGCGCAATATCACGTCCGTTGACTGCTGTGCAACGCGTCTGCGCTGCTCGGTAGCCGATTCTTCGCTCGTCAATGAAAAAATCCTCAAGGCAACGGGTGCCGTAGGCGTCATCATCAAGGGCACGGGCGTTCAGGTCATCTATGGTCCGCAGGTCGCTGTTATCAAGGCCAATCTTGAGACGTATCTTGAGACGGCGCCGGATGTCGAGCCTGAACTCGAGGCTCCTGCCGAAGAAGCAAAACCTGAGGCAAAAACGGAAGAGCCGAAAAAAGAAGCTCCTAAAGCGGCTGCCACGCATATTCTATGCAGTCCGGTAGCCGGCGATGTCCACCCGATTACGGAAGCTCCGGATGAAGCTTTTGCGAGCAAGATGATGGGCGATGGCTTCTTTGTCTATCCGACAGAAGAAAATGTCTATGCACCGGCTGACGGCGAAGTCGTCTTCGTCTTCGATACGAAGCATGCCATCGGCATGAAAGCTGCAGATGGCACGGAATACCTACTGCACATCGGCATTGATACCGTCAATCTCGGCGGCAAGGGCTTTGAGGTCTTTGTCGAAGCTGGTCAGAAAGTCAAAAAGGGCGATAAGCTCATGCATTTCGATGATGCTTATATCAAAGAACATGCGAAGTCCGACGCCTGCCTCGTGATTTTCACGGGCCTGCAGGAAGGCCAGTCCGTGACGATGGCAAAGAATGGCGAAGTCAAGGCTCTTGACGAAGTTGCTAAGTTCTAAGGTTTGGTTCAAACAAAAACTATCGTTATAACTTAATGCGTTAAAAAATCTCCTTATAAGGCTATAGCAAATAACCATCTAAATAGGTTATAATGATAGCATCATATAAGGGGGTTTTTTATGTTTCGCGTCATCAAGCCACTCAATAATAATGGCCTGCTGGCCCTTACGGGGGAAGGGCAGGAGGTCATTCTGCTCGGCAAGGGCATTGGTTTTGGCAGGAAGAGCGGAGAACGCTTGGAAAATATTCCTGCGGCTAAGATTTATCGTCTTGACAACAATGATAAGCGCAGTGCCCTGCAGGCTGTCAATGGTATTGACCCGCACGCTTTGGAACTGGCTGCGGATGTGCTGGAGGAGGCTCGCAACGTCTTTCCGGAAATGACTGATGACATCCTGCTGCCCATGGCAGACCACATTGCCATGGCCCTGGAGCGAAAAAGGCGCGGCATCCGTCTGCCGAATCCCCTGCAGCACGATATTATGGTGATGTTCCCCGATGAATACCGTGTGGCAGAAAAGGGGCTGGCAGCGATACGCCGGGAAAGCGGCGAAGAACTGCCGCCAGAGGAAGCAGGCTATCTTTCCCTGCACATTCATGCCGGCATCAGCGAGCAGAAAGCGGGGGACAGTCTGACGAATATTCGCTTGGCAGCTGCCTGCATTGAACGCATTGAAAAAAATTTGGGCTGTACACTTCGGCGCACCGAACTCAAGTATACGCGTCTGATCAGCCATATCTGCTATATGATTCTGCGCATCCGCGCGCAGGAGAATGTGCCCCTGCAGATGGATGAGTATGTGCGCAAGATGTATCCTAAGTCCTATGAATTAGCTGCAGAGATCTGCGCTTATCTGGGAGAGTATCTCAGGCTGCCTGTGGCACCTGCGGAAATCACGCTGCTGGCCATTCATATCCAGCGTGTCCTTTAAACCCGTTTGTACGTTTTGAAAGGGGAGAGGGACCCTGCGTGGCAAGTAGTTTTCCTTGACAAGACTTGACAAAGGAATGGGCACATCGCTATAATGAATTGAGGTTGATGCTGATATGAAAATAAACATTGCTGAATCGAATGCGGACCTCATGCAGGAGATTCCGTTTGCGTTCACGACGACTGCCGAAGCCATCGGTGCCGTTGCGGACGATTATGCCTTTGTAGGACCTTTGCGTATCGAAGGGCATATCGTCAACACGGGAACCTGCTGGCGCGCGGAAGGCGTCATTCGCTGTACGAAATCTTTTGTATGTGACCGCTGCCTGGCTCCCTGTGAGGAAGCACAGGAACATCCTTTTTCTGAGGAGTTCCGCCGCAGGGGAGATATGGCGGCCGATGAGGATACGAATCTTTTTGATGGCGATCTTATCGATCTCACGGACCTTGTCCGTGACACCGTTCTGGCGGCTCAGCCGCTCAGCAAACTCTGCAAGCCCGACTGCAAAGGGCTCTGTCCTGTATGCGGGGCAGACCTGAACAAAGGGGACTGCGGCTGCGACCGGTTTGTACCGGACCCGCGCATGGCCGCCTTGCAGGAATTATTAGCGAAAAATAAGAAATGAACTCGTAAGGAGGTGTACCCCGAAATGGCAGTACCAAAGCGCAAAACTTCGAAAGCACGCCGTGACCAGCGCCGTGCCAACTGGAAGCTCGAGGCTCCTGGCTTCGTAGCCTGCCCGCAGTGCCATGAACCGAAGATGCCTCATCATGTATGCCCGGAATGCGGCTATTATGATGGCAAAGAGGTTGTTAAGGCAGCTGAATAATCTAAAAGCAATATAAGCAGGACGTATGTCCTGCTTATTCTTTTTTGCGGTCTTGCCCAAGCACTGCGGCAAGACTTGCATTTTTAGTACAAACACCGTATAATAAATCCTGATATAAGGTTGTAATATCAGGTACTAAACTTTTAGAAAGGAGATGAGAGGATGGCACGGGTCAAGAAAAAAGAACGTCAGCAGATTTTGCTGCAGCAAGTCAAGGAAAAGCCGTTCCTGACGGATGAAGAACTCGCACAGAAACTTTCTGTCAGCGTCCAGACGATTCGTCTGGACCGTTTGGAACTTGGCATACCGGAACTTCGCGGACGTATCCGCAAAATGGCGGAGAGCGCCCAGCACAAAGTCAAATCCATAGAAAGCGGTGATGTGGTTGGCGAACTCATCGATCTTGAGCTCGGTCATTCCGGCATCTCCCTGCTGCGCATCACGGATGATATGGTCTTTGCCAAAACAAAGATTGCCAAGGGCTATTATATGTTCTCACAGGCAAATTCCCTGGCGTTGGCCATCATCGATGCCCCGATGGCAGTCACCGGCGTAGCAAATGTTAAATACAAGGTGCCTGTACACGTTGGGGAGAAACTCATTGCTAAGGCGGAAATTGTCAGGGTTCGCGGCAATAAGTATTTTGTCTGGGTCAAGACCCGCAACGATACGCAGGAAGTATTCCGTGCGAAATTCATCATGGTTTCGTGGGGAGAGGAGTGAGGGGGAATTCCGGCATGAAAATTGCAGTAGATGCCATGGGCGGTGACTATGCACCGCTTGAAATTGTTTTTGGTGCGGTTCGCGCCGCTAAAAAATATCATTGTGAAATCGTACTGGTTGGCGACGAGAAAAAAATCCGCGAGGTCCTTTCCAAAGAGAAGGGCTGGGAAAATCTCGGCATTACGATCCAGCATGCTTCACAGGTCATTGAGATGGGGGAACATCCCGCAGATGCCGTAAGGACGAAAAAGGATGCTTCGATTGTAGTGGCGACGCGTCTCGTCAAGGATGGCATTTGTGACGCCGTACTTTCTGCAGGCAGCACCGGGGCGGCCGTGACAGCAGCTCAGCTCATCCTGCGGCGCATCAAGGGCATTGGGCGTCCGACGATTGCTACGCCAATGCCGACGCCAAAGGGCGTCACGCTTCTGCTCGATTCCGGGGCCAATGTGGATTCCAAGCCGGAACATCTCGTACAAAGCGGCATCATGGGCTCGATTTATGCTGAATATGTCTTTAAAATAAAGAACCCGCGCGTCGGACTTCTCAATATCGGCGAGGAAGAGACGAAAGGCAATGAACAGGCGAAGGCGACTTACGCACTGCTCAAAAATATGCATACGATCAATTTCTGCGGCAATGCCGAAGGACGCGATGTGCCGAAGGGAAATTTTGACGTCGTAATTTGTGATGGATTTGTTGGCAATGTTGTGCTAAAATTTGCAGAGGGACTGGCGAAGACAATCCTGAAGCTTATCAAGGAGGCTGTCAAAGGCGGCGGCATTCTTGCCAAGCTTGGCGCCCTGCTGCTGACGCCAACACTCAAGAAGCTCGCCAAGCGTCTTGATGTAACGGAATATGGCGGCGCACCGCTCTTAGGTGTCAATGGCTGCTGCATCATCAGCCATGGTTCGTCCAATGCCAAGTCCATTTGCAGTGCAATCGGTGTGGCAAATGATTATGTCCGGGGGGACGTTTTGTCGCATATCCGTGATACACTTGCGAAGGAGGATATACTGACGCATGATGGAGAAAAGAAATAGCGCTGGTATTCTCGGAACAGGCTGGTATGTGCCGGAGAAAATCATTACCAATGCGGACCTTGAAAAAATGGTCGACACGAATAATGAATGGATTGTAGAGCGCACGGGCATTCATGAGCGCCATGTGGCGGCAGAGGGCCAGCCGGCATCGGATCTGGCAGAACGTGCCGCGCGCATGGCTCTTAAAGATGCTGGCATAAGTTCGTCAGATCTGGATCTTATCATAGTCGCAACGATGACGCCGGACCGTGTCATTCCTGCGGCTGCCTGCATCCTTCAGGACCGTCTTGGCGCCTTGCGGGCAGGGGCTTTTGATTTATCTGCTGCCTGCTCCGGCTTTGCTTATGCGGCCGCGGTGGCCTGCCAGTTCATTGAAACGGGCGCTTACCGCCATGTCCTGGTGGTCGGGGCTGAGGCTTTGTCCAAGGTGATTGACTGGACAGACCGCAGCACCTGCATCCTGTTTGGAGATGGTGCAGGAGCTGCGGTATTCGGTCCTGTGGAAACAGGCCTTGGCCTGCAGGGCTTTGACCTTGGCAGCGACGGTGCCGGCGGCGACCTGCTCGAGATTCCGGCAGGCGGCAGCCTGCAGCCTTTGACGGCTGAAGCGCTCCTGGCACATGAGAACTGCATCCATATGGACGGTCGGGCTGTGTTCCGCTTTGCTGTCAGAATCCTTGGAGAGACGGTAGAAAAATCGCTGGCAAAGGCGGGCTTTTCCAAGAAGGACTTGGATTGGCTCGTACCGCATCAGGCCAATACGCGCATCCTGGATGCGGCAGCTAAGCGCCTGGAACTGCCAGCTGAGAAAATCATCGTCAATATCGAAAAATATGGCAATATGTCAGCGGCGTCCATACCGGTTGCCCTGGCGGAAGCGGCGCATGCGCACCGTTTCAAGAAAGGCGATCTCGTTGCCCTTGCCGGCTTTGGTGCCGGACTTACCTGGGCATCCTGCATCATGAAATGGGCTAAGGAGGACTAATCTGATGTTTGAAAACAATGCAATCTGTAAATTACTCAACATAAAGTATCCGATTTTCCAGGGCGGTATGGCATGGATTGGCACGGCTGAACTTGCTTCGGCTGTTTCGAATGCCGGAGGCCTCGGCATCATTGGTGCCGGTCATATGCCGCCTGAAATTCTGCGCGCTGAAATCCAGAAATGCAAGGGCTGGACGGATAAGCCGTTTGGTGTCAATGTCATGCTCATGAGCCCGTATGTCAAGGAAGTCATGCAGGTCGTACTCGAGGAGAAGGTACCGGTCGTCACGACCGGTGCAGGCAATCCGGGCGAGTATGTGCCGGCTCTTAAAGAGATTGGCACGAAAGTCATTCCTGTCGTTGCCTCTGTGGCTCTCGCAAAACGTCTCGTGCGGGGCGGCGTTGATGCCGTCATCGCAGAGGGCACGGAGTCGGGCGGTCATATCGGTGAAATCACGACGATGGCACTCGTGCCGCAGATTGTCGATGCTGTCGATGTGCCGGTCATTGGCGCTGGCGGCATTGCCGATTCGCGCGGCATGGCAGCGGCTTTTGCCCTCGGCGCACAGGCCGTTCAGATGGGCTCGCGCTTTGTCATGAGCGAGGAATGCATCGCGCATCCGAACTACAAGAAGATGGTCCTCAAGGCCAAAGACCGTTCGACGGTTGTTACGGGCCGTACGCTCGGTCATCCGGCACGCGTGCTCCACAACAAGCTCACGCGCAAATATCAGGAAATGGAAGCAGCAGGGGCACCGGCAGAAGAACTCGAGAAGCTCGGTGTGGGCTCCCTGCACCGTGCTACGCACGAGGGCGATGTCGAGAACGGCTCCGTCATGATCGGCGAGATCTCTGGCATGCTCAATGACATCAAGCCGGTCAAGACGATCATCGAAGATATTGTGAATGGCCTGCCGGGCGTCATCCAGACTATTCAGGACGACTGTAAATAATCTCATATTATAATAGAAATCATTCTGCTATTCTGTAACACAGATGCGTTTGTCAATATATAGAAGAAAAACAATCAGGGGGGTAGTGCAACGTGAATAAACTCGCATTCGTATTTCCAGGTCAGGGTGCTCAGGCTGTTGGCATGGGCAAAGATCTCTTCGACAAATATGATGCTGCCAAAAAAATTTTTGCTGAAGCGGATGAGGCACTCGGCTATTCCATCAAGGATATGTGCTTTGAAGGGCCGGCTGATGACCTGAAGCTCACGGCCAACACGCAGCCGGCAATCCTGACGGTCAGTGTCGTTGTCAATGAGATTCTCAAGGAACATGGCATACAGCCAGATGTTGCCGGCGGTCACAGCCTCGGTGAATATTCGGCTCTTGTCGCAGCTGGTGTCCTTTCGTTCCGCGATGCCGTCGTACTCGTCCATAAACGCGGCCAGTACATGCAGGAGGCAGTGCCTGTAGGTGAGGGCGGCATGGCTGCCATTATCGGTCTTGACGACGAGACGATTGCCGCTGCCTGCGAAAAAGCGGCGAAGGAAGCCGGCGATGTACAGCCGGTTAATTTCAACTGCCCAGGTCAGACGGTCATTGCCGGCACGACAAAGGGCGTTGAGAAGGCTGTAGAGGAACTCAAGGCCGCAGGTGCGAAAAAAGCTGTTGTTCTGCCTGTCTCGGCACCATTCCATTCGACACTGATGAAGCCGGCAGCTGAAAAACTGGCCGCTGAACTTGATCAAGTCGAAATCCGCGATGCTGCTTTCCCTGTCGTTTCAAATTATACGGGCAAACTGGAGACGAGTGCAGAAGAAATCAAGCAGAATCTTGTGGCACAGGCTGACCATCCGGTCCGCTGGATTGCCTGCGTCAATACGATGAAGGAATTTGGCGCCGATACCTTTGTCGAGGCTGGCCCTGGCAGAACGCTCTGCGGTTTCAACCGCCGCATTGACCGCTCGCTCAAGAGCCTCAATGTCGAAAATCTGGAAAGTCTGCAAAAAACGCTTGACTATTTGAAGGAGGTTCGCTAATATGCTTTTAGATGGAAAGGTTGCTCTGGTAACGGGGGCATCGCGCGGCATCGGCCGTGCCATTGCTCTCCGCCTGGCGTCTGAGGGCGCAAAGATTGCCATTAATTTTGCCGGCAATCAGAAGGCCGCTGAGGAAGTCAAGAGCAAGATTGAGGAAAATGGCGGCGAGGCCATCCTCGTGCAGGCCAATGTAGCAGATGCCGCTGCTGTTGAAGCGATGTTTGCCAAGGTCATCGAAGCATTTGGCACGATTGATATTCTCGTCAACAATGCGGGCATCACGCGTGACGGACTGCTTCTGCGCATGAAGGACGAAGATTTTGAAGCTGTCATTGATACGAACCTCAAGGGCGTGTTCTACTGCACGAAGGCAGCAGCCAAGATCATGATGAAGAAGCGCAGCGGCCGCATCGTCAATATGAGCTCGGTTGTCGGACTCATCGGCAATGCCGGACAGACGAACTATGCGGCTTCTAAGGCCGGCGTGCTCGGCTTTTCGAAATCCGCAGCCAAGGAGCTCGCTGCCCGCGGTGTCACGGTCAATATGGTCGCACCGGGCTTTATCGATACGGATATGACGGCTGTCCTGCCGGATAAAGTCAAAGAGGCTATGGTTCAGGAAATCCCGATGAAAAAGATGGGACGTCCGGAAGATGTAGCAAATGCCGTACTTTTCCTCGTATCAGACTGTGCATCTTATATCACCGGTCAGGTCGTTAATGTAGACGGCGGCATGGTTATGTGATATAACTATATAGGATACTAATTTAAGGAGGTGAAACTTCATGTCGACTTTTGAAAAAGTTAGAGATATCGTTGTTGAGCAGCTTGGCGTTGAGCCGGACGAGGTCGCAATCGATTCTACCTTCATCGATGATTTGGGCGCTGATTCCCTGGATATCGTTGAGCTGATCATGGCTTTCGAAGAGGAATTCAACATTGAGATTCCGGATGAGGCTGCTGAGAAGATCAAGACCGTTCAGGATGTAGTTACCTACATTGACCAGCACAAGGACAAATAAGATTGAGCGTCTTACCTTTTGAGAATCCCGTGAAGTTGCTTCGCGGGATTTTCTTAAGAGGTAAAATGATTGGAGGAGTAACATTGAAACTTCCAGAGCTTAAGATTGGCAACAAGATTGCACGCGTACCAATCCAGCAGGGTGGTATGGCAATCCGCTTGTCAACGGCCCGTCTGGCTGCAGCTGTTGCGAACGAGGGCGGTATCGGCCTCATTGCTGCATCAGGTATGAGCCACGACGAACTGCGTTATGAAATCAGGCTCGCACGTTCGCTCACATCTGGTATCATCGGCATCAACATCATGGTTGCAGCCCGTGACTTTGCAGGCATTGTCAAGACGGCCATCGATGAAGGCATCGATCTCGTTGTAGCAGGTGCAGGCTTTTCACGTGATATGTTTGGCCTTGGCAAGGAATCCGGAACTCCGATTGTTCCGATCGTTTCTTCTGTAAAATTAGCGAAAATATCAGAGCGTCTTGGCGCAGCAGCTATTGTACTCGAGGGCAAGGAAGCCGGCGGTCATCTGGGCACGAACACGTCTGTACGTGACCTTATCTCAGATGTCAGCGCGGCTGTCAAAATCCCGGTCATTGCGGCCGGCGGCGTCCTCCATGGCCAGGACATCGTTGATTTGATAAAGATGGGCGCAGCGGGCGTCCAGATGGGTTCGCGTTTTGCCGCTTCTGAGGAATCGAATGCAGCACCGGCCCTTAAGGAATACTATTTGAAATCGAAACCGGAAGATATCGTCGTCATTCACAGTCCTGTCGGCCTGCCGGGCCGTGCTGTGCGCACGCCGTTCTCGGCCAGAGTCCTTGAAGGCCCTGTACCGCCGAAGACCTGCGATGCGTGCCTTAAGGCCTGCAAGCATAATTTCTGCATCATCCGCGCGCTGATTCGCGCACAGCAGGGCGATGTGGAAACGGGACTTGTCTTCACGGGGGAATATATGCCTCGCATCGACAAGATTATGTCGGTCCACGAGATTTTTGAGCAACTCAAGAAAGAAGCAGAAGCTGCGAACTGATTTTCAAGTGCCGCTAAGGCGGCCTTGGGAAAGTACAAAAGTACATTAGAGGGGAGTCATTGTTTTGAGTAAACGCGTAGTAATTACGGGCCTGGGGGCCATCACCCCAATCGGTATCGGTAAGGACGCATTCTGGGAAGGCCTGATGGAAGGCAAAAACGGTATTGGTATGATCACCCGTTTCGATGCGTCGGAATACCATGCCAAGATTGCCGGTGAGGTCAAGGATTTCGATCCGACGGCGTACATCGACAAAAAAGAGTCCAAACGCATGGACCGCTATGCCCAGTTCGCTGTGGCAGCAGCCAAGATGGCCATCGAGGATGCGAAGCTCGACCTGGAAAAGGAAGACTGCGACCGCATCGGCACGTATATCGGCGCCGGCATTGGCGGCATCGAGACGATGCATGCTCAGTATAAGAAACTCTTCGAAAAGGGACCAAACCGCATCAGCCCCTTCTTCATCCCGATGATGATTGCGAACCTCGCAGCCGGTCAGGTGGCCATCACCTTTAAACTTCATGGCCCTTCCTCCTGCGTGGTCACGGCCTGTGCAACGGGCACGAACTGCATCGGCGATGCGTTCCGCGTGATTCAGGAAGGCAAGGCTGACGTCATGGTAGCAGGCGGCACGGAAGCGGCCATCAGTCAGGCTGCCGTTGCCGGCTTTGCTGCCATGAAGGCACTCTGCATGGACCACAACGACGACCCGGCTCATGCTTCGCGTCCGTTCGATAAGAACCGCAGCGGCTTTGTTATGGGCGAAGGCGCCGGCCTCGTCATCCTCGAGAGCCTCGAGCATGCCAAGGCACGCGGTGCTCATATCTATGCTGAACTCGTCGGCTACGGTGCAAACTCCGATGCTTATCATATGACGAGCCCGGCTCCGGGCGGCGAGTATCAGGCCAAATGCATGCAGCTGGCCATTGATGACGCCGGCCTGACGCCTGCCGATATCGATTATGTCAATGCCCATGGCACGTCGACGCACCTCAACGATGAAGGCGAATCCCTCGCCATCAAGTCGGTCTGGGGCGAACATGCCAAGGATGTTTCCGTTTCTTCGATCAAGTCGATGACGGGCCATCTTTTAGGTGCTGCCGGCGGCATTGAAGCTGTCGCTACGGCTCTGACGATCGAAAACGACATGATGCCGCCGACGATCAACTACGAGACGCCGGATGAAGGCCTTGACCTCGACTATGTACCGAACAAGGCGCGTGCCAAGAAGGTCCGTGCCGCTATCTCGAACAACTTCGGTTTTGGCGGTCACAATGCCTGCATTGTCATGAAGAAATTCACGGAGTAATCGTCATGGGAACTGTTCTGAAGGAAGGGCGCCGTCAGGAGCTTTTAGAGCTCTCAAAGCGCCTCGGTGTGGAATTCCATGACCTCGGACTCCTCGACCAGGCTTTGACGCATACTTCGTATGCCAATGAAGCAAAGCGGAACACTGCCCATAATGAACGTCTCGAATTTTTAGGAGATGCTGTGCTGGAGCTTGCCTCCAGCACTTATCTTTATGAGCACTTTCCGGAAATGCCCGAAGGGGAACTGACAAAGACGCGCGCGAGCATCGTCTGCTCGATGACGCTGGCGGCGCTCGCTTCAAATCTGCATCTTGGCGATTATCTTCTGCTCGGACGCGGCGAGGAAATGGGCGGCGGCCGCACGCGTCAGACGAATCTTGAAGACGTCTTCGAGGCTGTCATTGGTGCTGTTTATCTCGACCAGGGCTGGGAAACGGCGCAGGCCTATGTCGTGCGCCAGCTCAGCGGCGAATTTGACAAGGCCGAGCATGGTGCCATCCTCAAGGATTACAAGACCATCCTGCAGGAAATTGTCTTTCGCAAGGAAGGGCAGAGCATCGATTATGAGCTCGTCTCCGAGTCGGGCCCCGACCATGCCAAGGAATTCACGTTCCGCGTGTGCGTGACGGGCAAAGTCATGGGCGAAGGCACGGGCCGCAGCAAAAAAGAAGCGGAACAGCATGCCGCGCGCGTGGCTCTTGAGAAGATTGCGCCGCATACAAAAAGAAAACGCTGAAAAAGCCTTTAAATATCGATTATAATAAAGCAGGGGTGCTGACAATGTCGGTGCCCTTGTTTTATAATGAAAGAAGATATATGGATAGGAGGCAGTAAAATATGCGAAAACTTACGATGCTTGGCACAGGCAATGCCATGGTGACGAAATGCTACAATACATGTTTTTTCCTGACACTCGACAACGGCGATTATTTCCTGACGGATGCGGGCGGCGGCAATGGCATCCTGCGGCAGCTCGAGCTCGCGGGCTTTGATTATCAGAAATGCCATCATATGTTTGTGACGCACGGTCACACGGACCATGTACTCGGCGTCATCTGGGTCATGCGCAAGGTCGCGGACCTCATGAACAAGGGCAAGTATCAGGGAGAATTCCACATCTACTGCCACGATGTCGTTAAGGACATGTTGCTGACCATGACGAAAATGACGCTGAAGAAAAAGGATTTTGCGCGCGTGGGCACGAGCATCTTCCTGCATGAAGTCAAGGACGGCTCCATAGTCAATTTTGAGGACCTCCAGCTCACGGCTTTTGACATCCTTTCGACGAAGGCCAAGCAGTTTGGCTATGAACTCCGCTTCAAGGACGGCCTGCGCTTTACCTGCCTCGGCGATGAACCGTACAATGAGCACGATGAAAAATACGCCAAAGGCGCGGACTGGCTGCTGGCCGAAGCGTTCTGCAAATACGGCGACCGCGACAAATTCAAACCGTATGAAAAGAACCATTCGACGGTCAAGGAGGCCAGCGAGCTCGCGGAAAAACTCGGCGTCAAGAATCTCGTCCTCTATCATACGGAAGACAAGAGCATTGCGACACGCAAGCACGATTATACGGCAGAAGCCAAGGAATACTACCACGGCAATGTCTTTGTTCCAGATGACCTCGATGTCATCCCGCTCGATGAAAAGTAAAGCATAATAAAAGGCGCATCCCTTTTTGCAGGATGCGCCTTTTGTAATTGCTGTTCATTTTGACGGAGCGGTGTTCATTTTTTCGACATAGTGATTGAAGTTGACGATGGAGTCGCGCAGCTCATTTTGTTCCTCGGTGCTGAGATTGCTGAGACTGCGCAGAAATTTGCGGCGGACAATTTCATTCTGGTCGTCGATGAGCTTTTCGCCGGCTTTGGTCAATGAGACCAGCGTGCGGCGCCGGTCCTCAGGGTCCGGTCTCTTGCTGATGAAGCCCGCCTGCAGCAGTTTTTCACAGATGTTGCTCATCTGCTGTTTGGATATCAGGAGATTCTTGCCAATTTCTGTTACACTGGCGTTTTTTTCAAGGCGCAGAGTCATGAGCGTGGCAAACTGATTCAGAGGTACAGGGACAGCGAGATTGCGATAAAATTTTCGATGGATGAGCACGAGTGTCTCGATAAAAGAAGCAGAAATTTCCTGTGATGCTTCTGGATTCTCTGGGGACATATTCAATCTCCTTTGGTAACTTGAGTTGCATTTCGGTATGGTATAGAAATTGATGAGGAAATACAAATTAAATTTCTATGAAAGCCTTGTATTATAAGACTGTTTTTCTTGACTTTTACACAAATATACTATACTATAAGATTCTGAAATAGTAAACATTTATTTACTATCAAAGAAGGGAAGTAAGGGTATCCACGGATACCGTAAAGAAGGAGGTTATCTCTTTGTTTTTTGCGAAGAACAAGAAACCGCTGGCAATCATGCTGACGCTTGCGCTGTCGGCTTCGGTGCTGCTCGCCGGCTGCGGCTCAAGCAAACAGCAGGCAGCCTCGAATGCAACGCAGGTCAAAGCCATGAAGGTCCTGCAGCAGGACGCGCCGATTACCAGTGAGTACGCTGGCCAGGTCGTCGGCAAGGACGAGGTCAAAGTACAGTCAAAGGTATCCGGCAAGATTGTCGAGAAGTATTTCCACGGCGGTGAACACGTCGATGCAGGGCAGCCGCTCTACCGCATCGATTCCCGCCAGTACGAGTCGGCCGTCCTGCAGGCTCAGGCAAATCTCGCCCAGTCGCAGGCAACGCTGTCGAATGCCCAGACTGACCTCTACCGCGATCAGGAACTTTTGAATTCCGATGCCATTTCGGAGCAGACCGTTACGACGCAGCAGGCGAATGTCAACGCTTATTCGGCCGCAGCTGCCGCTAATCAGGCTCTCGTGCAGAAGGCACAGCAGGATCTCGATGATACGGTCATCTATGCGCCGATGTCCGGTCAGGTTTCCGTCGATGATGTCGCTGTCGGCACGTTTGCCACGGCCGGCAATACAAACCTCGTGACCATCGGTACAGTGGACCCGGTCTTCGTTCAGTTCAGCATTTCCGAGGCGGAATATCTGAAATTCCGCAATATCCAGCAGATGCAGAGCGGTTCTGACAGAGACCCTCTCGATGTAACGGTCAGACTCTCGGACGGCACGATGTATCCGCTCGATGGCAAAATCGTGCAGGCGGACCGTGCTTTGGCGCAGAATACGGGTACTCTGAGCATCAAAGCCCTGTTCCCAAATCCAAATGGTCTTCTGCTGCCGGGCATGTTCGCCCGCGTTCGGCTGACAGGCGAGACGGTGCCGAATGCCATTCTTGTGCCGCAGCGCGCCGTGCAGCAGCTGCTCGATAAAACGTTTGTCATGGTCGTCGGCGATGACGGCAAGTCGGAGGCTCGTTCCGTTACACTCGGCCAGCAGGTCGGCAGCTACTACATCGTCAAAGATGGCCTTTCTGCGAATGACACGGTTATTGTCGAAGGTCTCTCAAGCCTGACAGAAGGCAAGGACCTCGCTGTGACGATGGTAACGCCTGACGAGATGGGCTTCTCGTTCGAGGAAGATACGACGCCGTACGATACGATGACCAACTCTTCGGATTCGAGCAGCGGCAGCAACAGCTAAGGGGGCGGCGTTTTGTCTAAATTTTTTATTCACCGCCCGATCTTCGCCATCGTTATCTCGCTGATCATTGTCATCGCCGGCGGCATCGCAGCGACACAGCTGCCTATTGCGCAGTACCCGCAGATTTCACCGCCGACCGTCAGTGTCAGCACGACATATACGGGCGCCAGTGCCTCCGTCGTCAATCAGACGGTCGCACAGATTGTCGAGGACCAGGTCAACGGTACGCAGGGCATGGACTACATGTCCTCAAGCTCCGATGATACCGGCCGCTACAGTCTTTCTGTCACATTTGAGACTGGCACGGACGGCGATATGGACTCTGTCAAGGTCCAGAACAACGTCGCTTCGGCTACCAGCCAGCTGCCGTCAGAAGTTCAGCAGGTCGGTCTGACGACGAAGAAATCCACGAATGATATGGCCTATATGATGGCCTTCTACTCACCGGATGGCACGTACGACCGTGCTTTCATGAAGAACTACGCGACGATTTACCTCATCGATAAACTCAAGCGTATCAATGGCGTCGGCAACGTACAGGTTTTCGGTTCGGATTATGCTATGCGCGTCTGGCTCAATCCGGACAAACTCGCTGAACTCAATCTGACGGTTGCGGATGTTTCGGCAGCCATCAAGGAGCAGAACATTCAGGCTCCGGCCGGTACTATCGGTGGCATGCCGGTCAATAACGGTCAGGAAAAACAGATGTCCGGCAAGATTGAAGGCCGTCTGACGACACCGGAAGAATTCGGCAATGTCATCATCAAATCGAATGGTGACGGCCAGTTCGTCCGCCTCAAGGACGTGGCCAAGATTGAAACAGGTCAGCAGTCATCTGCCATTATTTCCAAATTCAAAGGCTATCCGTCCGTTGGTTTCGGCATCAACCTGACGAGTGACGCCAACGCCATGAAGACGGTTGCACAGGTTCGTCAGGTATTCGATGAAGCAAAGACCACGCTGCCGCCGGGAATGGAGATGTCGACGATTTTCGATTCGACGAATTACATCAGCACCTCCATCAAGGAAGTTCTGGAGACGTTTGTCGAAGCATTGCTCCTCGTCGTGTTTGTCATCTTCATTTTCCTGCAGAACTGGCGTGCAACGCTCATACCGCTGCTGGCTGTACCGGTATCTCTTATTGGTACGCTCGGTGCGTTCCTGATTCTCGACTTTTCCATCAATACCCTGACGCTTTTCGCCATGGTTCTGGCCATCGGTCTGGTCGTCGATGATGCGATCGTCGTTATCGAGAACGTCGAGAAACACATGGAAGAGGGGCTGACGCCTGTCGATGCGACGGAACGCGCCATGGACGAGGTTCAGGGCCCTGTGGTCGCCATTGCTGTTGTCCTCTCGGCCGTATTCGTGCCGGTTGCTTTCCTCGGCGGCATGACAGGCGTCCTCTACAGACAGTTCGCCCTGACGATTGCCGTGTCCGTCTGCCTTTCGGCCTTTGTGGCCCTGACGCTGACGCCGGCTCTCTGCGCGATGATGCTCAAGAAGCATACGGAAAAGGACGATGAAGGCGTCCTCGGACGTTTTTTTGTCAAGTTCAACAATTGGTTTGACCGCACGAAGCGCGGTTATGTCGGCGTGGTGGCCAAGTTTATCCGTCATTCGCGCCTGGCCCTTATCTTCCTGCTCATCGTGGCGGGCTGTGCGGGCCTCGTCTATACGAAGCTGCCTGCAACCTTCGTTCCTTCGGAGGACCAGGGCTATATGTTCGCGGCAATTGAAATGCCGGATGGCACTTCGGCCAACCGCACGCAGGCAGTCGTCGACAAAGTCAATACAGCCCTGATGCAGAGCGTCAAGGGGCTGGACAGCACAATGGCCATCACGGGCTTTTCGCCTCTGTCGGGCGGTTCTTCGTCAAGTGCCGGCATGATCGTTGTCGGCATGAAGGACTGGTCGCAGCGTCAGGATATCAGTGAATCCGTCAATGCTGCTGTGCAGACGGCCTTTGGCGTCGGTGCTAAGGTAGCGCCTGAAGCTACGGTCATCGCCATGAACCCGCCGGCTCTGCCGGGCCTCGGTATGACGGGCGGCTGGACACTGCAGCTGCAGGATATGACGGGCCATTCGGAAGAAGAGCTCAACAACCTGACGAAACAGATTGTCGCAGCTGCAAACCAGCGTCCGGAACTCGCCGGCGTCCGCTCGACGTATTCGGCTGGTTCTCCTGTCATGCAGTACGAGGTTGACCGTGAGAAGGTCAAGAACCTAGGCATCCAGCTTTCCGATGTATTCACGGCCATGCAGGTCAACTACGGCGGCTATCAGGTCAATGACTTTAACCGCTTCGGCCGCAGCTACAAGGTCATGCTGCAGGCCGATAACGACTACCGCAGCTCGACCGACGCCATGAAATTCATGTTCGTCAAATCGAGCAAAGGTACGATGGTGCCGCTCGATACGCTCTTAAAGCCGAAATTCACGTCGGGACCGTCGACGATTTCGCGCTTCAACGGCACGCGTTCCATTCAGATTACAGGCCAGCCGGGCAATGGCTATTCGTCCGGTCAGGCCATGAACGCCATCAAGGAAGTCGTCCAGCAGAATGCCGGTACGGGCTTCAACATTGAATGGTCCGGTCAGAGCCGTGAGGAATCGAAGGCTTCGAACTCGACGATGCAGGTCCTTGTCCTGTCGCTCGTCTTTGTCTTCCTCTGCCTCGCTGCTCTCTACGAGAGCTGGAGCGTACCGTTCGCCGTCCTTTTGACGGTACCAACCGGTATTTTCGGTGCCGTTGTTTCGGAGTATGGACTCTCCATCCTCGAGGCTATGGCAGGCCACGCGAATGCGGGCCTGCAGAACAGCATCTATATGCAGATCGGTATCATCGCAATCATCGGTCTGGCGGCGAAGAACGCCATCCTGATTGTCGAATTCGCGAAGGTCCGTGTCGACCGCGGCATGGAGCCGGTCAAGGCTGCCATTGAGGCGGCCGGTCTGCGCCTGCGCCCGATCCTCATGACGTCGTTTGCCTTCATCATTGGCTGCGTGCCGCTGGCTATCGCCACGGGCGCCGGTGCTGCCGCGCGTAACGGCATGGGCGTCGCAGTTGTCGGCGGCATGCTGTTCGCTACGGCCATGGGGATCTTCCTGATCCCGGTCTTCTTCGTCGCGATGGAATGGATTGCCGCGAAACTTGGCCTCGTCAAGCAGCAGCGCAAGAAATCCTCGGCCGATTATATGTAAAAAGAGATTTTCACTATTTACGGTTACAGCCGATACAGAGGGACCGCCTTCCTTGTCAGGGAGGCGGTTCATTTGTTATAATGGCAGTATACTATATGGATCGAATCCGCTAAGCAATATAACAGGATTGTCATGAAAGGAGCGAATTACATGGCAGCAGATAAGAAAGAAGCAGCAAGCAAAAAGGAAGCACTCGAGAATGCGCTGAAGAAAATCGAGAAGGACTTCGGCAAAGGCTCAATCATGCGCCTCGGCGATGCGAAAGCCAACATGGACATCGAAGTCATCCCGACGGGCATTTTGCCTCTTGACATCGCACTTGGCGTCGGCGGTATTCCGCGCGGCCGCATTATCGAAGTCTTCGGTCCGGAATCTTCCGGTAAAACGACGGTCACGCTGCATATGATTGCAGAAGCGCAGAAACAAGGCGGCATCGCGGCGTTCATCGATGCCGAGCATGCCCTTGACCCGGTTTACGCCGCCAAGCTCGGCGTCGACATCGATTCTCTCTTGATTTCGCAGCCGGATACGGGTGAGCAGGCTCTCGACATCGTCGATGCTCTTGTGCGCAGCGGCGCCATTGACATCATCGTCGTCGACTCCGTCGCCGCCCTCGTGCCGAAGGCCGAGATTGAGGGCGATATGGGCGACAACCACGTCGGCCTGCAGGCCCGACTCATGAGTCAGGCCATGCGCAAACTCACGGGCATCATCGCCAAATCGCGCACGGCAGCGATTTTTATCAACCAGATTCGTGAAAAAGTCGGCGTCATGTTCGGCAGCCCGGAGACGACGACAGGCGGCCGCGCTCTGAAGTTCTATTCGTCTGTACGCCTTGACGTGCGCAAGATTGACACGCTCAAGCAGGGACAGGATGTCATCGGCAACCGCACGCGCATCAAGGTCGTCAAGAACAAGGTTGCCCCGCCGTTCCGCACGGCTGAATTTGACATCATGTACGGCGAAGGTGTTTCGCGCCTTTCGAGCATCATCGACATGGGCGTGGACCTCGATATTGTCGACAAGAGCGGTGCCTGGTTCTCCTACAACAACACGCGCCTTGGTCAGGGCAAGGAAAATGCCAAGCAGTCCCTGCGCGAACAGCCGCAGCTGGCCGAAGAAATCGAGGCCAAGATCCGCGCCAAACTCCTTGAAGACCCGGAAGCCGGCGATTCCATCAAACAGGCTGAGGCAGAGGTCAAGAAGGAGCAGGAAGAAGCGGCCGCTGACGGCGAAGCATGATGTACCGCAGCTATCACGCCTCGTCCTCTGAGGATGAGGCGGGCAAAAACTATGGCAGGAAACATCGGCGCACGCGCCGTCAAAAGGACTTCGGAACAGAAAACACGGAACATGCGGAACATAACGTGCGCAGCCCGAAAAAGCCGGTCAAAACGGCTCTGGTCGCAGCCGTCGATATCCTTGCACGTCAGGAGTACAGCGAAGCAAAGCTCCGCGAAAAACTTGCGCGCAAGGGCTATGCGGAAGAAGAAATGGATGCGGCCGTTGCCCGTCTCAAGGAACGTCATTATCTTGACGATGCGGCGGCCTGCCAGCGTCAGTTCGACTTTCTCTATCACGAAAGCCGCAGTTCCCTGCGCCAGATCTGTTTAAAGCTCAGGCAGCGCGGCTTCTCGAAAGAAGATATTGACGCCTGCCGGCCAAAGGATTTCTACGAGCGCGAGAAAGGCGCGGCACTGCGCGTGCTCGCGCTCAAGTTTCCGCGCGGCGGCGAGCGGCAGAAGATGATGGCCAATCTCTATCAGAAGGGCTTTGATTCGAGTGCCGCCAGAGCTGCCATTGCGGAATATCAGGAGCGCTTTGCAGAAGATTGAGCATCGTCTCCTATATAGATAATATGTAGTGACCTCCAATTGCAAGCATCGTGGATTTACCTGTATGATA
>NZ_JBJEXT010000002.1:0-19171 GCF_051886055.1 Mitsuokella apri
CTTGCCTTACAAGCAAGATGTCAGCAGTTCGATCCTGTTATCGCCCACCATTTTAAATCATATGGCCCGGTAGTTTAGTTGGTTAGAATGCCGCCCTGTCACGGCGGAGGTCATGGGTTCAAGTCCCATTCGGGTCGCCATTTGTTTATTGCACAGAAATGTGTTATAATATATTAACTTGTTAAATGCCTCGGTAGCTCAGTCGGTAGAGCAGGGGACTGAAAATCCCCGTGTCAGTGGTTCGATTCCGCTCTGAGGCACCATTTTTCAAGCTGGTGTAGCTCAATTGGTAGAGCAGCTGACTTGTAATCAGCAGGTTGGGGGTTCAATTCCTCTCGCCAGCTCCACTTTGCATTATGCGGGTGTAGCTCAATGGTAGAGCTCCAGCCTTCCAAGCTGATCACGTGGGTTCGATTCCCATCACCCGCTCCACTAATTTTTATGATACTGCCGGGGTGGCGGAACTGGCAGACGCAACGGACTTAAAATCCGTCGGTTGGAAACAACCGTACCGGTTCGATTCCGGTCCTCGGCACCACCATTTGTATCTATCTCTCAATTTTATATCACGCGGTCGTGGCGGAATGGCAGACGCGCTAGCTTCAGGCGCTAGTGATGGCAACATCATGGAGGTTCAAGTCCTCTCGACCGCACCATCAACAAATTCATATTTATCATGCGGTCGTGGCGGAATTGGCAGACGCGCTACTTTGAGGGGGTAGTGTTCACAAGACGTATGGGTTCAAGTCCCATCGACCGCACCATTTGCTTTAAACAGTACTTGGTGCTGTTTTCATAAAACTTCATATCATGCGGTTATGGCGGAATTGGCAGACGCGCTAGCTTCAGGCGCTAGTGGTGGCAACACCTTGGAGGTTCAAGTCCTCTTGACCGCACCATTTACGCGGTCGTGGCGGAATTGGCAGACGCGCTACTTTGAGGGGGTAGTGTTCACAAGACGTATGGGTTCAAGTCCCATCGACCGCACCATTTGTAAATAGTAAGCTCAGATTTATATCTGAGCTTTTTCTGTATTCAAAAGAAATGAGGCGATTTTATGCAGTGCCGGCCGCGAAGCCTTTTTGTCCAGGTATTATTCTTTTTGGTACTGACTGCCGTTTGTATGCCTGCACTATCTTTCTGGCAGCCGCGGTTCGTGCAGGCAGAAGAACGAATGGCAGGTCGGGAAGAAGAATTGGAGCTCACCACATCCATTGTATCGCTGGCCTCTTATTCCGATGAATTGAGCCTGCTGGCGAGAGAATGGCTGCAGCAGACGGGCTGGCATTTTTCGAGTCAGGAGATATCGACGTCACTGGCACAGGGCCGCTGTCATTTGCTGACAAAGGATTTGGGAGATGGCCATCGTGCCTTGCTGCTGGCTTTTCCGGGGACTGAGAATGTGCGGGATGCCAAAGTGGATTTGCGCATGAAGGCGGTGCCGTTTGGCGGTGCGTCCGTGCCGGAATTTATAAAGGCCGCGCAGGAAAATCGGAAAAGTACGGCACTGCCTCTTGTCCATAAGGGCTTCGATGATTATACCATGGCAGCTGTTTTTCAGGCTCCGGCTGATACGGCTTTATTTGGCAGAAAAGGAACCCTGGGGGAACAGTTGGCAGCGGAGCTTAAGGATAATCCAGACGAAATTTTGCTCCTGACGGGTCACAGTCTTGGCGGCGCGGCAGCGACGCTGACAGCAGCACGGCTCAGTGATATGGGAGTCAGGCCGCAGCAGCTCCGCGTCATTACGTTCGGAGCACCGGCTGTCGGGGATGAACGCTTTGCACGCCGTTATGAAACGAAGATGGATTTGACGCGTGTGGTCATGGACGGAGATCCTGTGGCTGCGGCCCTGCAGTCTCTCGGCACGCGTTATGTGCAGTTTGGCAGGAAGGAACGCTGGCAGCAGAATCGCAGTTCAGCGCGTTTTGAGCATGAGATGGTCGTTTATCTCGACGATGCTCTGCGCAGTTATTTTCATGTCGTACAAAGTCAGGGAGACCTGCAAAGCCGTATGATTGAAAGTCATCCCAAGCAGGCAAATGGCGGTATTTTTGTGACCATGTCGATGATACAGGCAGATCCTTTGCTGACAGAGGATACTGATGATATCAGGACAGTCTTGCGCGGCAGCTGGCAGAAACGTTATACGCCCTGTGTGCTGGATGATGAAGAAGATGAAGAAATGGGGCAGGCATTGCCGGCTTTGTGTCAGGCTGCCAAGAGGTCGGGCTGCAAGTATGTTATTCAGCAGGTTCTGACGACTAAACGCATCCGTGAGGAAACATATAATTTTCGCATCGTGCTTGAAACGACGATTTATGACACGAAGGGCAATCTGCTCGCAGCTGAGTCGAAAAGTACAACAGCCAGCCGCATGACGCCGCTCGAAGCTGTGCTTTATCTGGAGTTTCTGAGCATGCAGGATCTTGATCTTGTATTTGGTGTACAGAATACATGAAATTTTCTAAAAATAATCTTGACTTTTTTCCTGTTATCCGGTATTATAAAGATAAGCCAAGGAAAGGTAAAAGGTTCACCCTTTCCAGACAGCCGATTTACTTACTCAGGATGGAGGAGAGTCCAATGGGCTAGTTAACGAGTCCAAGTGGAACAAGTCGTATCACATGAATTACATGATTGGAAGGTTTCTATCTCACAGATAACCATCAGCGGTGACGAGAAAGCTGCTGATGGTTATTTTATGTCTGCTGCTTTATCATAAAGGAAAATGGGCGAGTCATGTCGAATCTGTTGACATTCAGAATGGGGCATTTTGTATGTGTATGGATTTGATGGTTGAGACTCGTTTTGTTTTTGTGTAAAATTAAGAAAGAGAATTCTATTTTAGGGGGATTATTATGGAAAAGGCGAAAGTTTATTTTACGGATTTTCGTGTGCCGGTAGGACGCAATATCATGCAGAAGCTCAAGACACTCTGCATTGCAGCGGGCATTAAGAATATCGATATGGATGGCAAATTTGTGGCCATCAAGATGCATTTTGGTGAACTCGGCAATATGGCATATCTGCGTCCGCAGTATGCAAAAGTCGTGGCAGATCTTGTCAAGGAACAGGGCGGCATGCCGTTTTTGACGGACTGCAATACGCTTTATCCGGGCAGCCGCAAACATGCTTTGGAGCATATGGACTGCGCAAATTTCAACGGCTTCAATACGACGACTACGGGCTGCCAGATCATCATCGGTGACGGTCTGCGCGGTACGGATGATGTAGAAGTGCCGGTCAAGAATGGCGAGTATATCAAGAAGGCTAAAATTGGCCGTGCCATCATGGATGCCGATGTTTTCATCAGCCTGGCTCATTTCAAAGGCCATGAAGCTACGGGCTTTGGCGGTGCTATCAAGAATATCGGCATGGGCTGCGGCAGCCGTGCCGGCAAGATGGAGCAGCATTCGTCGGGCAAATGCGTAGTAAATGAGGAGCTTTGCCGCGGCTGCCGCAAGTGCGCGAAAGAATGCGGCTCCGATGCCATTACGTATGAGAATAATAAAGCCCATATCCATGAGGACCTCTGCAAGGGCTGCGGCCGCTGCATCGGTGCCTGCTCGTACGATGCCATCCGCAATGAGCAGTGGGATGCCGGCGACCTCCTTGACCGCAAGATGGCCGAATATGCTCAGGCTGTCGTGCAGGACCGTCCGTGCTTCCATATCAATATCGTCCGCGATATTTCGCCGAACTGCGACTGCCATGGTGAGAATGATGCGCCGATTCTGCCGGATCAGGGCATGTTCGCCTCGTTTGACCCTGTGGCTCTTGACCAGGCCTGCGCAGATGCGTGCCTTAAAGCGACGCCGCTGCCGAACAGCCAGCTCGCGGACAATCTCGCCAAACCGGATTGGCATCACCATCATGACCACTTCCTCGACAACAATCCGAATATCCATTGGAAAGAGACGCTCGAACATGCTGAAAAGATCGGCATGGGCACGAGAGCGTATGAACTGGTGAAACTTAAATGAGGAAAAAGCGCAGGCAGATTGACATGCCGCCATCCTATGTCATTGAGCATCTGGATGAAGCAATTGAAAAAAAATGGTGCCGCGTTTATTATCAGCCCATCGTACGGACCATCACCGGCAGGCTCTGCGCCATGGAGGCGCTGGCCCGCTGGGATGACCCTACTTGGGGTTTTTTAACGCCGCCCTTTTTTATTGGGATACTCGAACAGCACAATTTAATTCACAAATTGGATGCATTCCTCGTGGAGGAGGTATGCAGAAATCAGGCGCGTGTGAGGAAAGCGGGGCAGCCGGCTGTAGCTGTTTCGCTGAATCTTTCCCGTCTTGATTTCATCCAGGACGATTTCGATATCTTTACGATTGTAGAAAATGCCGTACGCAAATACAATGTGCCGCGTGATCTTCTTCATCTGGAAATTGTCGAGAATGTCCTGACAAACCGCAATAAGAGGATTGGCGAAACCCTGAACCGTTTCCGCGAGGCCGGCTACGAAATCTGGATGGATGATTTCGGCAGCGGCTATTCGAGCTTGAAATTCCTCAAGGACCAGCGCTTTGACCTTCTGAAGATGGACATGGCTTTTTTAAAGAGCGATACGAAAAGGGCCCGCGATATCATCATCTCGATTATCTCCATGGACAAGCGCATCGGCAACCGGACTTTGGCAGAAGGCGTGGAGACGCAGGAGCAGTTTGACTTCCTGCGCGAGGTCGGCTGTGAAAAAATTCAGGGATATTACCTCGGCAAGCCGCGTCCATACGATGAAACCATTGAGAACTGCAGGAAAAAAGGCATTGAAATTGAGCTGAGCTGCTGGAAGGCCTATTACGATGCCATCATGGACGTCGACTTTTTGACAGGGCGGCCATTGCTGCTCGTCGAATACCGGGACCATGGCTATCATATCCTCTTTGCGAATCATAAATGTGATGAGGTGCTCTGGCCGGAGCTCGAAGATGGGCGCAGTGTCTGGGAAAAACGGCTGAATGTCTTAAAACAGCCAGCCATCCGTTATCTGCAGCGCGGTTTGCGGCGCGTCATGCTGTCGGGAGAGGCTGAGGAATTAGCGTATCCTCTCAATGGCAATTTTGTCATGATGAACTGTCATCGCGTCATTTCCTACAATGGACACTGTCTGATTTCGATTGACTGCCATCTGCATAAGATTGACCATGAAGGACCTGTCTTTAAACCAGCCTATTTTTTGCGCAATCTCTTCTATTTGTACGACAGTCTGGCGGCTGTCAATTTGACGAAACGGGAAGTTGTCGTTTTGACGCAGCCGCGTCTCAAATCTGGCCTGCATAAATACTCTTTGGATGAGGCCCTGCAGAATTATCAGGAACAGATGATTTATTCGGCAGACCGCAGGCGCTTTGCAGAATTTCTGGATCTCAATACGCTAAAAGAGCGCGTTGACGGCTCTCCGCTCAGCAGTATTGCGGAGGCATTCCGTTCAAAGGGACCGGATGGCACCCTGGTTTGGAAAACGCATCGCATTTCGCGCATCACGAGTACGAAACAGGATATCTTTTTCTATGTGATCCGCGTTTCCGATGCACAGGATGTTGCCCGCTATGAAAAGGATCTGACCGGATCGCAGTACACCCTGACAGAGCAGTCAGGGGAGGCAGAGGCAAAAGAAGAGACGTCCGTTATGTCAATCAGGAGGCTTTGGGATAATTTCATCATGAGCTTTCCGCTGCCGGTTTTCTGGAAGGACAGGGAACGCCGCTTCCTCGGTGTCAACCAGAAATTCTTAGATTTCTATGACTTTGATTCTGTGGAAAAAGTGGCAGCTCATACGGATGAGGATATGAACTGGCATGTACAGCCCAATTCTTTTAAGAACGACGAGCTTGATGTCATTGAAAAAGGCGTCGCCCTGCATGACGTTCCGGGGAAATGCATTGCCCGCGGCCGTCAGTATGATATCCTGGCTTCCAAATGGCCGCTCTATGATGAAGAAGGCAGTATCAGAGGACTTATGGGATATTTTCTGCCGACTGACGTATTTATACGCAATGAGGAGAAGTCCCAGAAGCTCTTGTTTACGGATGGTGTAACGGGACTGGCCAATATCAAGGGCATCCTTTCTCTGCTGGCACAGTATATGGATGAATATCGTTTTAAGAAAAGGGCCTTTGCCGCAATTTTCCTTCGGGTTCGTGCAATTGCGCGTTTAGAGCGCCGGTACGGAGAAACAGCCGTCGCGGAACTTCTTGCCTGCATTGCGGAAGAGATGAAGAATGTTCTGGGGCAGAAAGGTACGGCCGGCCGCTTTGCCGAGGATCAGTTCCTTATTTTTTATCAATATCAAACAGAGGAAGATGTGGAGAAGCTAAACACTGCACTTCGTCAGGCCATTGAGGGCATCCACCACTTTGGACAGCGCAGCTGCACGCTGTTTGTGGAAACGCGTACGGTTTATCCAGAGGATTCTGCATCTTTCCATCGGGACATCCTCGATGCGGTGCTCGGCGGTAAACATCGTCATTGAATACAATATTGACATCAGGAAGAGCTTTTGCTTTTTAGCAGAGGCTCTTCCTTTTTTTTGACAACGTTTCGAAAAATGATTATACTATTAGTTAGCAACCTAACTAAATTGCCGTTAATGAAGTGGAGGAAACAATATGAAACGGGAACTCATCCCGAGCTGGGAAGAACTCGAGCATCATAAAAAAATCGTGCCGGAAATCAAGCCGGCAGCTGTCATTGCCATGCTGGAAGTCAAACAGGCAGGCGAGGACGTACAGCGCGCCATCCTTGATGTGCTGCAGCAGGAATATCACTTGTCCGAGGGCAAATTCTGCTGTCTGATTGTCCTGCATCAGAACCCGCAGGGCATTGCCCCTTCTGAGATTGCCCAAAAAGTCGGTGTCACTAAGGCGACCATCAGCAATATGCTCATGCGCATGGAGCGTGACGGTGATATCTGCGTGAAGCAGGCAGCGGAGGATGCGCGCAAAAAGCTCATCTGCCTGACGGACAAGGGGCGGACTTTTATGGATAAAATTCTGCCGGAGCATTATCTGCGCGTTACGAAGCTCATGGAAAAGCTCACCGAAGAGGAACAAAAAGAACTCATCCGCCTGCTCAAGAAAATGTCAGGCTGAGAAAATCCTGATTAGGAGGGAACCAGAATGAATACAAGACAGAAAGCCCTGCGTACAGGAGCTGTTTTCATCGCTCTGCTCGTCATTGCCGGGGTGCTTTTACTGTACAAGGGAAATGATGCCGTGGCACTTGGCATGGAGAAAAAAGAGGGGATTTTGACGGCGGAACAGGTCAAGATGTCGTTCGACAGCGTGAGCGGCCGCCTTGTCAATGAAGCCGTCAAGGAAGGCGATACAGTCAAGGCCGGTGATGTCGTCATGGAGCTCGATTCGACGGATACGGACCTTTCCATTGCCAAGACAAAAGCCCAGATTGCGCAGCTCGACGCACAGATTCGTTCGACGGGCGGCTCGCAGTCGGTCAATTTCATGAAAGCCGATAATGATGAACAGCAGAGCTTCCGCCAGATTGACCAGCAGCGGGCAGCTGTGGCCTCGGCGCAGGCGACACTCAAGAACAGCCGCATTGACTATAACCGCAAGTCGGAGCTCCTCGCGGCCGGTGCCATCGCCAAATCCCAGCTCGATGATGCTGAGATGGCTTTAAATGTCGCCGAAGCCAATGTCGCGCAGCAGCAGGAACTTTTAAGCAAGCTATTGTCGGGTGCACAGGACACGGGCGATACGGATTCTTTGAATCTGCCGACCATCGCGCAGCAGCGTCAGTCGGCCAGCAATATGAGCAATGATATCGACGCGCTGCAGCAGCAGAAACAAGCCCTTGAAGTGCAGCTCAAACAGCTTGAGGTGCAGAAGGAACGCCTGACGCTGCGTGCACCGGAAGACGGACGCATCATCAAGGTGCTCGCGAAAGAAGGCGAGATGGTCGCGGCCGGCACGCCTGTCCTGCTGCTTGAGAGCGACCGCAGCTATTATGACATCTATATCAGCGAGAAGCAGGCGCAGGGCCTCTCGGAGGGCGATACCATCACAGGACGTACCGTTGCCGGCGATAAGGCAGTGCCGGGAACGATCAAGCTTTTGACCAAAGCCCCGGGATTTGCTGACCTTAAGCAGTCGCGTGAAAAAGGTCAGGCCGACCTCACGGCTTTTCAGGTCCGCATCTATGTAGACCCGCAGGATGGCGTCGTGCCGGGCATGACGATTGGGGTGAACGAACGTGAATTCACTAAGAGATGAACTTCATTTCCTGTTTTCCGGACAGGGGATGCCTTATGAAAAAGTCTGCCTGACGGTAGCGGCTGTTGTCAGCATCGTCCTCGGGCTCATGCTCAGCAGCAATTTTTCCCACGATGCCAAAGTGGCGGTCATCGACCTCGATAATTCGGCGTACAGCCATGAACTCACAAGCCGCATCGATGCTTCTGAATACATGAAGGTCACGGCTGTTTTGAATACGCCCATGAATCCGACAGAACTTTTTTACCGCGATCAGGCCATCGCCGTCATTTATTTTCCGCGCGGGCTCGAAAAAGACCGTTATACGGGCACGGAGAATCATGTAGGCGTTTTTTACGACAACACGAATACGGCTCAGACGGCCGATGTCAAAGCGGCGCTCAATGAAATCATCGGTCTCGATAATGCGGCCGAAGCAGGCGACCCCGGCAGTACGAATGATACCTTGAGCGGCACCATAAGCCTCGCAGACCGCAATCTTTTCAATCCGAATGGTTCCAATTACAATGTCGAAGTGCAGGGCTTCCTGTTCTTCTTCGGCTCAATGTTTTTCACATTTGCGACCATCGGCATGGTGCCGCGGCTCCGTCTCACACATCAGCTCGATAAAATCCTTCTGGAGGGAACGCCGTGGGATATCATCGTGCGGCTCGTACCGTATGGTGCCTGTCTTGCTGTTTCCTTTGTTTTCGGCATGGCTATCCTGAGAATAACAGGTGATATGACGTTTTCCGGCAGCCTGCTGACATTTCTTTTTTTGCAGATTTTTTATGTACTGACTGTCGGCATGCTCAGCGTGCTGTTTGGCTGGACGGCAGCAAACCCCGGCATTGCGTCCTCGCGTATGATTCTCTTTATTCCGGGCGGCTTTATCTTCGGCGGTCCGACGGGGCCGATGTCGTTTTATCCGGACTGGGTCCTGTATCTTGCGCATCTTTTCCCTTTGACTTGGGAATTCCATTTTGTGCGTGATATTATCGCGCGCGGTGCGGGCTTCATGGATATCTCGAAGGAGTTCGGCGCTTTCCTGCTCTACATGGCTGTCGTGGCGATTTTGTTCTGTGCAAAATTCTTTGCTGCAAGGCGTTCACTCCTGAAGCATCAGGCACAGGAAACGAAACATCAGGAAAAAATCAAGGAAATCGTCGCGGCCGAGCGGGCGGCACAGGAATCGTAAGGCAGGAAAAGGATAGAAAAGAGAGGGGAAGGATTTATCATGACGGCAAGGGAAAAGCTTATCGAGGAAATACAGTCAAGGCCGAAACAGGCCATTGCGTGTGAACGCATCCTCGTGCCGACGGATGGCTCGGGTCAGGCCTTCAAGGCCGTCAATGAGGCCATTCATATGGCGGCGGTCACGGGCGCGCATCTAACCATTTTGATGGTCGTCGACCTCAACAAGCAGGTATCGGCCTTTGAGCAGGTCAGCCTCAGCGGCTATGTGCCGGCCGAGCTCAAGGTTTCGGCGTATCAGTTCCTGGCTGACCTCATGCACATCGTACCGCCGGAAATCAAGGCGAGAACGCGCGTTGAGGTCGGCAATCCCGGCGAAAAAATCTGCGAAGTGGCGGAAGAGGAGCAGAGCGACCTCATCATCATGGGGTCGCGCGGCTTCGGCACGTTCCGCAGCATGCTCGTTGGCTCCGTCTCGCATTATGTCCTGCAGCAGTCGCCGTGTCCTGTGCTCATCGTCAAGGGCATGCCCGACGATTGGGATGAAGAGGACAGCTACCTTGCGCAGCACGATGAGTGAGCTGTACTTTATAAAAAAAGAGAAATATATCATTAAAATGCCATTTCTTGTAAAATGTATCTACAGGAAATGGCATTTTGGTTGTATAATAGAGAAGTATTCGCTAAAAATTTTGGGAGAGAAACGTTATGCATGCAGAATATCTGATGGGCAATGAGGCCATCGGCATGGGGGCTGTGGCAGCCGGCGTCCGCGTGGTCGCGGGCTATCCGGGCACACCTTCGACCGAGGTTCTCGAGACAATTGCCAAACACAATCCAGATGGACAGATTCATGTGGAATGGTCGACGAATGAGAAAGCCGGCATGGAAGTCGCAGCCGGAGCGGCGTATTCCGGCGCGAGAGCGTTGGTCACGATGAAACAGGTCGGACTCAATGTGGCGTCGGATCCTCTGATGAGCCTTGAGTACCTCGGTGTTAAGGGCGGCATGGTCGTGCTGGTTGCCGATGACCCGGGCCCGATTTCTTCGCAGACCGAGCAGGATACGCGTCATTTTGCTTCATTTGCGAAAGTACCGTGCTTTGACCCGTCGAGTGTGCAGGAAGCCTATGACATGATTCAGGAGGCCTTCGACTTTTCGGAGCGATATCACACACCGGTGTTTTTGCGTCCGACTACGCGCATTGACCATGGCTACGCCTCGATTGAAGTCAAAGATGAGGATGAATATAAAAAGACGGAGCCTGAGGGCTTCGTGCGGGACTCTGCGCGCTGGGTCATCTTCCCGCGCCTCTCGTACCGGGCACATCAGGAAATTGAACGGCGCAATGCAGAGCTCGGGAGGGTCCTCTCTGATTATAAACGCAATCATATCGAGCCGGCCGCGGACAAAAACTGCCGCCGCGGCATTGCCGCGCAGGGCGTCAGCTACGCGTATGCGGCGGAAGCGCTGAATGAGCGCGAAGAAGCGGCGCCACGTGTCCTGAAGGTCGCAACGCCGTTCCCGTTCCCTGAAAAACTCGCTGTTGAATTCCTGCAGGGGCTTGATGAAGTTCTCTGTCTTGAGGAGCTTGACCCCGTCATTGAGCGCGAACTCATCTTCCTCTGCGGCAAATATCAGCTGCCTGTAAAGATTCGCGGCAAACTCACGGGCGATGTCAAGACGGCCGGCGAGAATACACGCGATACGATTTATGATGATATCGCGAGGTTTATGAGCTGGCCGCAGGCAGAAAACGCAGAGCTGCCGGAGCCCCCGGTTTCTGTCGTGCGTCCGCCTGTCCTCTGTGCCGGCTGTCCGCACCGCGCTTCTTTTTATGCGGTCAAACGCGCGATGAAAGGGCAGAAGAGCGTTTTCTGCGGCGATATCGGCTGTTATACGCTCGGCAATGCCATGCCTCTTGACATGGTCGATACCTGTCTCTGCATGGGTGCGGGCATCAACATCGCGCAGGGCATCGGGGCGGTGACACCGGACATGAAGTGCTTTGCCTTTGTCGGCGATTCGACCTTCTTTGCCTCGTCGATTACGGGCATCATCAACGGCGTCTACAATCAGGCCGATTTGACGGTCTGCATTCTCGACAATTCAACTACGGCCATGACGGGCCACCAGCCGCATCCGGGCACGGGCCATACGATGATGGGCCAGATTGTCGACAAAGTTTCGATAGAAGATACGCTGCACGGCATCGGCGTCAAGACAGTCCGCACCGTGGACCCGCTTGACCTCAAAGCGGCGATTGCGGCAGTAAAAGAAGTCGCTGCTGAAAAAGGCGTCAAGGCCATTATCTTCAAATCGCCGTGCATCGCCCTCGTCAAGCCTTTGGGCAAAGCCGAGGTTCTGCAGGATGCCTGCCGCAAATGCAGGAAGTGCATCCGCGAAATCGGCTGTCCGGGCATTGTCGTCGAAGATAGCAAAATCATGATTGATGATTCACAGTGCACGGGCTGCGGCATCTGCGCCGATATCTGTCCGTTCGATGCCATCGAGGTCACGCCGTTTGCACATACACATAAAGGAGGGCAAAAGTGATGCAGAAAAATATCATCCTGACGGGCGTGGGCGGTCAGGGCACAGTCCTCGCGTCCAAGCTCATCGCGGCGGCATCTATGAAAAAGGGCCTGCCTGTCATGAGTGCCGAGACCATCGGCATGGCGCAGAAGGGCGGCTCCGTTTTCAGCCATCTGCGCATCGGTGAGGGGATAAAGAGTCCGATGATTCGCCGCGGCACGGCTGACCTTCTGCTGGCCTTTGAGCCGGCCGAGGCCGTACGCATGCTGCCCTACCTTAAAAAAGGCGGCATGGTCGTCGTCAATTCGCATCCCATCATGCCGGTGACGGCAGCCCTTAAGGGCACGGCTTATACGGGCAAAGAGATGGTCGCGTATCTTCAGGAACATGCCGAGCACGTGTTAGTCATCGACGGTCAGGCTGCGGCAGCCGTCATCGGCAATCCGAAGACGCTCAACGTCATCATGCTCGGCGCGGCCCTCGAGAGCGGGGCGCTGGACTTTCTGACGGAAGAGGATGTCCTGCAGGCCATCCGCGAAAAGGTCAAGCCGGCCTATGTAAAGCTCAATGAAAAAGCACTGCGCTATGCCTTTGAGCTGGCCAAAGCATAAATCTTTAATAAGGCAGGTATTATATTATGGAAATATCAAATGAACAGCTCGCTTATGTCAACGAACGCATCAAACAGCTTTTAAAGGCCGACAGCTTCTACGGCAAGCGCCTGCGCGAATACGGCATCGACCATGTGGATTCGGCAGAGGATTTTAAGAAACTGCCGTTCTCCGAGAAAAAAGACTTAAGAGACGCCTACCCCCTTGGCCTTATGAGCGTGCCGGAAGAAAAAATCGTGCGCATGCATTCGTCTTCGGGCACGACCGGCAAACCCGTCATCATCCCTTATACGCAGAAAGACGTTGACGACTGGGCCACGCAGTTTGCCCGCTGCTATGCGATGGCGGGCGTCACGAACCGCGACCGCGTACAGATTACGCCGGGCTACGGCCTCTGGACGGCCGGTATCGGCTTTCAGGCAGGCTGCGAGAAGCTCGGGGCCATGGCTGTGCCGATGGGACCGGGCAATACGGAAAAACAACTGCAGATGATGATGGACATGAAGAGTACGGTCCTCTGCGCGACGAGCTCGTATGCCCTGCTGCTTGCCGAAGAAATCGAGAAACGCGGCATTCGCGATAAGATTCATCTGCGCAAAGGCGTCATCGGCTCGGAGCGCTGGAGCGAGAAAATGCGCAAATCCATCTGCGACAAGCTCGGCATCGATGCCTATGACATCTACGGCCTAACCGAGGTCTACGGCCCGGGCATCGGCATCAGCTGCGATGCGCACGATGGCATCCATTATTGGGATGACTTCATTTATCTCGAAATCATTGACCCGCATACGGGCGAAAACCTGCCGGACGGCGAATGGGGCGAAATCGTCATCACGACGCTGAAGAAAGAAGGCGCGCCGCTCATCCGTTTCCGCACGCACGACCTTTCGCGCATCATTCCGGGCGACTGCCCCTGCGGCAGCAAGTTTCCGCGCATCGACACAATTCAGGGCCGCACGGATGATATGGTCAAGATTAAGGGCGTCAATCTCTTCCCTGCGCAGATTGAAGAAATTCTCAAGACTTTCCCCGAGGTTTCGAGTGAATATCAGATTCATATTTCGCATCTCGATGGCAAGGATACGATGCGCCTTTATGTTGAGACGAACGGCAGCGTCGACTTCCTCGAGCTGGCCAAGCGCATTGCTGAGCGCGTCAAGAGCCGCATCGGCTTTACGCCGCTCGTCAAAGTCGTCGAAATCGGCGTTCTGCCGCGCTCCGAAAAGAAGACGAAGCGCGTGATTGATACGCGTTATGAATGAGCTTACGACCATCTGGCCCGACTTTGCCCCTGACTTTTTTTGCAAGGCCAATCTCTGTCAGCACAGCTGCTGCCGCGGCTGGGAAATCGATATCGACGCCGCTGCGGCTGAGTGGTATCAGCTCCTGGACGGCAAAATCGGGGCAGAACTCCGGAAAAATATCGTGCAGGCGGAGGATGGGACGTATTCATTCCGTCTGACAAAAGACGAACGCTGTCCATTTTTGCGAAGAGACGGTCTCTGCCGCCTGATTCTGGAACTTGGCGAAGATGCCCTCTGCGAAATCTGCACGATGCATCCGCGCTTTTTTGTCCTTTGCGGTGATGTGGAGCTCGCGGGCTTTGGCCTTGCCTGCGAAAAGACGGTGGAGCTGCTGCTGGCGGAAAAAGAGCCGCTGACATTTTACCGTGAAGGAAATGAACAGGAAAAAATCACCTTTGCGGAACTTGTTTCGCAGCTCGGACTTCGGGAGAGAAATGAGGAAGATGAGTCTGTGCCATCTTTTTCCTTTCAGCCAAAGTTTGATGCGGAAAAAATCCGTCAGCTGCTCCTGCTCATGCAGAAGACAGAACCCATCGACGAAGTTTGGACGGAGCACATCCATTTTCTGCTTCAGGAAAAAGAGCGGGCAGAAAAATGCTGGCGGAAATATGCCGAGCTTTATGATGCTGCCGCTTTTGAACGCATTTTTCAGTATATTGCTTACCGTCAGCTTGGTCAGGCAGAAGATTATGGGATAAATGCCATTTGCCGATATGCCCGTAAGAATACCATGTATATCTTTCTCGAGGCAGCTGTGACAGGAAATCTCCCTGAAGCGGTGCGCCGCTGGTCGGAGCAGATCGAATACAGTGAGGAAAATACTGCGTTCTTGTTACGGACAGCGGGGAAGAGCGAAAACTAAAAAAAGACACGCCTGCATGACTTTTCATGCGGGCGTGTCTTTTTTATGCAGAGGGCACAGGGTAATCTTTCAGCAGCTCTTCGCGGATAAATTTCATGACGAGACGCAAATCCTTGGAAAGCTGCCGGTTTTTCTTCGTAATGAGACAGCTCGTCAGGGAAAGCGGCTCATCGAAGGGGATGGTCACGACATTTTCAAGGGAGACGACGGCCTGTTCAAAAAGGATGCTCGGTGCCGTATGGGCGCGCAGCAGGCTGTAGAGTGTGGAAAGATGCGGGGAATAATAGAGGGCATTGAGCTCTAAATGCCGGTCAGCCATGGTGCGCGTCAAAAGGCGTGTGACGAAAAATTCTTCGGAGAGCAGGACTAAAGGACCTTTTGTGGCTTCGGCCAGACTGATGCTCTGGAGTCCTGCCAAAGGATGCCCCTTCCAGACAACGAATTTAATTGGACGCGAATTGACGCGGCGGTAATGGAGGTCCGGCAGGGTTTCGCCGTCGTAATTGACGATGGCGAGATCGACTTTTTCTTCGCGTACAAGTCGGGCCGACTCAAGGCCGGATGGTTCGACAATGTCGAGCTGGATCTCCGGATATCGCGGACAGAAGTCATTTAAAAGTCGCGGGATGATAAAAGAAGCCTGCTGCTGGGGAATGGCCATTTTCAGTTTGCCATGGCGGCGCGCCATTTCCCGCACATCATCTTCAAAGACATCGACTTCGCGCAAAAGTGCCGTGACTTTTTGGGCGAGCTTCTGTCCGTCCTGACTGATCATGATGTTGCGGCCGCTGCGAACAAAGAGATTCAGCCCCGTTTCTTCCTCAATGGTCTGGATGGCCTGACTCAGCGTCGACTGCGCGATGTGGAGCTCGGATGCTGCGTGGGTGATATTCTGCAGGCGGCAGACCGTCAAAAAATAGCGCATCTGCAAGAGTGTCATGTGAGAAATCTCCTTTCTTTTCTGTTCAATCCCCTGTAACATAATTTATATACCGTTATCGTAACGTAGTCCCATGGAAAAATCAATCGGTAAAACCGATTATAATATCAAATTTAACCGTTTTTCAAGCAGCTTTGAATATGGCATAATAAAGATGTCGAAAGAAAGAGGTTCTCAAGTAAGGCCTTCCATAATAATAGAGAGAATCTGCAAAAGAGATTGGAGTGAACCATCATGAAAACGAAAAATATTGTCTATGGTGTTATTGCAGCGGCTCTGCTCATCATGCCAGCCTGTGCAAACTTGGCTGCTGCTGGTACAGAAGCAAATGCCTATGGTGTAAAAGAAGCTCCAGCTATTTATACAGAAGCTTCCAGTTATGCTGGCAACACGATGTCCGCTGACCTCATGCTCGAGCAGCCGGCCGCAGACCGTTAATTTCATTTTTTGCATACCCTCCGCAGGCGGTTCCCCACAAACAGCCTGCAAAGCAGGATACCCACACAAGCAGAAGAGCTGTCTTGTACATTCCGTGTACGAGGCAGCTCTTTTTCTTGCCTGAAACCGGATACATCCGTAAAATAGAAGTGCATAGAAAGAAAAGTCAGGGGGATTGTGAGATGGCAGGAAAGAAACTCGTCATGCATGTCGATATGGATGCATTCTTTGCTTCGATTGAACAGCACGACCATGCGGAGTACCGTGGCAAACCGCTGATTGTCGGCGGTCTTTCGGGGCGCGGCGTCGTTTCGACCTGTTCGTATGAAGCGAGAAAATATGGCGTGCATTCCGCCATGCCGATTGTCAGAGCAAAGAGACTCTGTCCGCAGGGAATTTATATAGAAGGAAATTACAGGCATTACCGTGAGGTTTCGGCGGAGATTTTCGCGATTTTTGCGCGCTATGCGCCGGTCGTTGAGCCTTTGTCCATCGATGAAGCCTTCCTTGACCTCACGGGCATGGAACTTCTGATGAAGTCGCCGCGTGCCTATGCAGAAAAGCTCAAGCGGGAAATCAAAAAAAAGACGGGGCTTGTCGCCTCAGTCGGCCTCGCCCCGAATAAATTCCTCGCCAAACTCGCTTCCGACCTCAACAAGCCGGATGGGCTTGTCATCATCACGGAAGAAAACAAACAAAAAGTACTCGACCCGCTGCCCGTCAGCCGCATCTGGGGCGTGGGCAAAAAGACAGCAGCTGTTTTACAGGGCATGCACATCCGCACGATTGGGCAGCTGCGCCGAGTGCCGCGGGAAAATTTAGCGGCAAAACTCGGCGCGCATATGGCCGACCATCTGCTGCAGCTGGCACAGGGCATCGATAACCGCGAAGTTGCTCCGCGCGAGCCTGCCAAATCCATTGGCAAGGAAGTGACTTTTCCGAGGGATATCCATGGCGATGCGGATGTAGAAAAAGTTTTGCTGGCCCTGGCGGAAAAAGTCGGTTACCGCCTGCGAAAGCAGGCACTCAAGGGCAGAACCATCCAATTAAAATTGAGGCTTGGCAATTTCCAGACGTATACGAGGAGCCGGACACTTTATGAGGCGACCTGTTACGATGAGGAAATTTATCAGACGGCGCGGGAACTTTATCGGGGGATGCACGTGCAGCAGGGCATTCGTCTGCTCGGGATTTCGGTTTCGGGGTTTGATGACTCCGGCAGCATGTCGCTCTTTCACGATGAAGCGCGCAAAGAGAATCTTTATGCTGCCATCGATAAAATCAAGCAGCGCTTTGGTGAACAGGGCATCACGAAGGCGCATCTTCTCAAACATGATGAAGTGTGAAAAAAGTTATAGGAAAGCAAGTCTGAATTTGTTACAATAGATAAAGATATCATACGACTCCGAGCGAAATCCGCTACGGCCGTCTTCATGGGGATGGCTATGCGGACGAGCCAGGGTTTCGGTGGAAACGCCGGGGCCTTCCGTGATTGAAAAGGGGCGAATGTAAGGGGCGAAGACCATCCTTTTGCAATTGCGGAGGGGTGGTCTTTTTATATAGTTAGGAGAATGGCGCAATGAAAGAAATGAAAACGGTCGATGCGGTGGGACAGGTACTCTGTCAGGATATCACGCAGATTATCCGCGGCGTGACGAAGGATGCGCGTTTTCGCAAGGGCCATGTGATTGCGGAAGAAGATATTCCTGTGCTGCTGTCGCTCGGCAAGGATCACATCTACATCTGGGATGAAGATGATACAGAGATGCATGAGAACGAAGCGGCCGATGTCCTGCGTCAGCTCTGCCAGAATGAGCATATGAGAGCGACAGAGCCAAAGGAAGGCAAGATTGAGCTTGTCGCAGAATGTGACGGTGTCTTTCAGATTGATGAGGACCGTTTTGATGCGGTCAATGACCTCGATGACATCACGATTGCGACGCTTGCGCAGAATATGCCCGTAAAGAAAGGCACGAAGCTTGCAGGCATGCGCGTGACGCCATTGTTTATCGCACGGGAAAAAATGGAAGAGGTGCGCCGCGTGGCAGGCGATAAGCCGCTTCTCCGTCTGCTGCCGTATCGCAAAGACCTCAAAGTCGGCGTGGTCACGACGGGGACGGAAGTTTTTCTCGGCCGCATTAAGGACACGTTCACACCGGTCATTGAAGCCAAGCTCAATAAATTTGGCCTGACTATAAGTGAACACAGACTTTCTGACGATGTGACAGAGCATACAAAAGCGGCCATCACGGAACTCCTTGACCTCGGCATGGACATCATCCTCTGCACGGGCGGCATGAGCGTCGACCCTGACGACCGCACGCCTGCAGCCATCCGCGATGCCGGCGTCAAGATCGTGACGTACGGGGCACCGGTGCTGCCGGGCGCGATGTATCTCTTGGGGTATGCGGAACGCGAAGGCCGCACGGTCACGGTCATGGGCCTGCCGGGCTGTGTCATGTACGATAACGCGACGGTTTTTGACATGATTCTGCCGCGCGCCATTGCCGGTGACAAGGTAACGCGCCGCGAAATCCGCCATTTCGGCATCGGCGGTCTCTGCATGCGCTGCAAGGTCTGCCATTATCCGATTTGCCCGTTCCAGAAATAAGCGAGGTATTTATGCAGGACATTTCATTAGAGCAGGCCATCGAAGTGCTGCTTGAACATACGAAAAAAATCGAACGGACGGAAGAAGTGCCCATTTTGGAGGCCTTGGGGCGCGTGCTGGCCGAAGATGCCGTTGCCTCGTTTGATAATCCTCCGTTTGACCGTTCCCCTCTGGACGGTTATACGTTTGCGTCTGACCGAACAAAAGGTGCGGCGAAGGAGAATCCCGCTTCGTTTGCCATTATTGGCGAAGAATGCGCCGGCGACTTCTTTGCAGAAGCGGTTCCTGCGGGCTCGGCCCTGCGCCTGATGACGGGCGCAGCCATTCCTCGTGGCTGTGACTGCGTTGTGCGTCAGGAGGATGTGACGATTGAAAACGGCCGTCTGCTCGTGCCGTATGAACTCCATCATCACGAGAATTACTGCTTTGCCGGCGAAGATGTCAAAAAGGG
>NZ_JBJEXT010000003.1:0-3814 GCF_051886055.1 Mitsuokella apri
TCCGCGGCAACCAGAACATCACGCGCTATGAGATGGCTCAGATGATCGCCAAGGCCATGGCCAAGACGGATGTCTCCGCAACGGATAAGGCCCTGATCGACAAGCTCGCCGCGGAGTTCTCCGATGAACTCAATAACCTCGGTGTCCGCGTCAGCAACCTCGAGCGCAATGCCGACAAGGTCAAGTGGAACGGCGAGGCCCGCTATCAGTACTGGAGCCAGCGTGATAAGGATGCCGGCACGAAGAGCAACGACGATGAGCTGCTGCTGCGCCTCGAGCCGAGCGCTGAAGTCAACCGCAACTGGCATGTCAATGCCCGTATCGATGCCTACACGGATATGGCAAAAGACGGCAGCGACACGAAGGATCCGTATCATGGCGATTCGCAGGACACGAACCTCGACCTCGTCCGCATCTACGCGCAGGGCGACTACAAGAACTTCCAGGTCAAACTCGGCAAGTTCAACCCGATCGATGATGACAGCATCTTCGATACGGAGTTCTCGGGCGGCCAGGTCACGTTCGGCAACAAGGTGACGTTCACGGCAGGCGCAGGCCGCCTCGACATGGATGATGTCAGTGCATCCAACAACTTCCGCAATGAAGAGACGGCAAAGCTCGTCAACGGCGATGATACGGCCAACTACCAGTTCGCAGGTCTTGGCTATGCAGCCGGCAAGTTTAACGGCGGCATCGATTACCATCACCTCAACGCGGATTCGTTCAGCTATCTCAAAGACAATCTGACGCGCCAGTCCAGTGAGGACAATGCCAATATCTGGCTCGCCAAGGCTGGCTACAACTTTGACGGCACGAGCGCACTCAATGGCTTCTATGCCCAGAATACGTCGGCAGATGACCTCGACAAGGCTTGGAGCGCTGAGTACGACTACAAGGGCGCTGAGGCTGAGAACAAAGGCACTTGGGGTGCTTGGGCCGCATACCGTTATCTCGGCGACAACACGGCTCTGTTCTCCACGTTCGATGCTGTCCTTCAGGGCCAGAAGGCTTGGGAAGTCGGCGCGAACTACACGCCGTTCCGCAATGTCGTCACGACGCTGCGCTATGCAAACGGCAAGAACATCGCGACGGACAACAAGATCGAGAACCTCTACGGCGAGCTCGAATTCTTCTTCTGATCGCACACGTCCAACCTGCAAAGACCTCCGTTCCGGCGGAGGCCTTTTTTGTTGTCATAGACACGTCTTTCCCTTATAATGATAATGTCGCGCCTTTGAAATGGCAAACCGACCAGAGGGGAGGTGCCGTTTTCATGACAGATTTGTTGCTATCCTTTTTTGTCAGCGTTCTGGCCGGTGTTGTTTCCAACTGGCTTTACGCTAAGATTTCTCGTCGCGACGATGCCTAAGCTGTCACCATGATTCACCACTCGTGGATGACAAAACAGCCCTTGTCAATTGGTCACCACACCACATTGACAAGGGCTGTTTCAGTGCCGTCTCCAGACAGATGACGGCGTTGCTTCCTTTTCGTCTCTATTATAACACAGTACTAGTATTCCTGCAAACTACTAATCATTAACACGCTTGACTTTTCTAGGTCGTGTAGTAAACTGAATAGAGAATCTGACTAGGTACGAGAAAAGGGGATATTTCATGCCAAATCGTGCAGCTTGGGCGGAGATTGATCTTGCGGCCCTTAGACATAATTACGAGGAAATCAAGAAGAATATTCGCAGCGGGGCGAAGCTCTGCGCCGTTGTCAAGGCGGATGCCTACGGCCACGGTGCGCTGGCTGTCGCGCGCGTCGCGGTGGAGGCGGGGGCCTCGTATCTCGCGGTCGCGACGCTCGGCGAGGCCATCGAGCTGCGCGAGGCGGGCTTCACGCAGCCAATCCTGCTGCTCGGCCTCGTGCTGCCAGATGAGGCGCGCGATATTGTCGACTACGATGTCACGCAGGTCGTCTGCGAGCTGCCGCTCGCAGAGTCCATCTCGCGCGAAGCGGTGCGCCAGCATAAGACGGCCAAGGTCCACCTAGCGGTCGAGACGGGCATGGGGCGCATCGGCGTCCGCCCTGAGGAGATCGGCGCGCTGGCGGCTGCCGTCAAGCAGCTGCCGAACATCGAGATTGAAGGCATGTTCTCGCATTTCGCGATGGCGGACAGCAAGGACAAGGCATACACGAAAGGCCAGCTTGCGAAGTTCAAACAGGCGCTCAAGGCTGTCGAGGACGCGGGGGTCAGGCCCAAGATTCGCCATATCGCGGAGTCGGCTGCCATCCTCGAGATCCCGGAGGCATATTACGACATGGTGCGCGTCGGTGTCATCCAGTACGGCATGTGGCCATCGGATGAAGTCACGCATCCGATTGATTTGCGGCCTGTCATGAAGGTCTGCGCCAAGGTCGTCTTCCTCAAGAACGTGCATCCAGGCGAGAGCATCGGTTATGGCCGCGAGTTCATCGCCGAGCGCGAGAGCCGCATTGCGACGCTGCCGATCGGCTATGCCGACGGCTACATCCGCGCCTATGGCAACGGCGGCTATGTCTCGTTCGGCGGCCGCAAGGCGCCGATTGCGGGCCGCGTCTGCATGGACCAGGTCATGGTCGATGTCACGGACCTGCCGGACGTCAAGGAGGGCGATACGGCTGTGCTCTTCGGCGATGATACCGTCACGGTTGGCACGGCAGCCAAGTGGCTCAACACGATCAACTACGAGGTCACCTGCCTGATTTCCCCGCGCGTGCCGCGCGTCTATAAGGGCTGATGGGCGGTCAATCCATTGCACCAAAAAGGAGCATCCCTTTGCGTGGGATGCTCTTTTTTCATGCGCTGTGCGCAGCTGATGGTTTACTCGATCTGGCCCTTCCAGTAGGCGAGGTCGGCGTCGTTCAGAGGCAGGTCGATCGTCTGACCGTCCTTGTAGGAATAGCGGAAGCGGACGGTCTTGGCTGCCTTGATATCGTCGAGCGCAGCGGCCGGCAGGAAGACGGAGATCTCGTTTTCCTTCTGGAAAGCGCCTGCATCCTTCTGCTTGACGGAGGCGATCAGCGGCCACTCCTTGGCGTCGGTCACGAGCGTGACTTTGGAGTCGGCCTTTGCGCCGTCATAACGCGTATCCCAGACGGTGAAGTGGGCGCTCGTCGCCGAGCCGTCCGAGCCGCGCAGGCCCGTGAACTCGATGCGCGCATAGGCCGAGAGGCTGTCGGCCGTGCGCGTGTCGTGGGCGCGGAAGTAGAGCAGCGTGCCGAGGAAGGCCGCGACGATGACGAGCAGGATGGCGATTGCTTTTTTCATGTGTAAATCTCCTATAAATTTTCTTTAAGTCAAATTAATCGTATCATCCTGTTTTTGCGTTGTCAATGCGTCTTTTAAGAAGGAAAAAGAGGAAACTTTCATAAAATTGGCGTAAGTTATCGTAAATAACATGAAATTTTGTAAATTTGTACGCTGCCTCTACAAAACGTTCATATTTCTGGCTCTTTCGCCTGTTCAACCCATTGTAAAAGCGCGCGAAGTATTATATAGTATATCAATGAGAAAAGATGGCATAAAATGGCGCGGCGTCTGTTTTCCCGCTGCTTTTCAGCCAGTCCTGCCATAATCTTTTCTAGAAGGTATGATATCATTCTTTTATCGGTTGGAAGGGGATTTCAATAAAATGTTTGGTATGTCAATGGATATCGGCATCGACCTTGGCACAGCCAACGTGCTGGTCTATGTAAAAGGAAAGGGCATCGTGCTGCGCGAGCCGTCTGTCGTCGCGGTGGACAAGGACACGAACCGCGTTCTCGCCATCGGCGAGGAGGCGCGCCGCATGATCGGCCGCACGCCGGGCAACATCGTCGCCATCCG
>NZ_JBJEXT010000004.1:0-3784 GCF_051886055.1 Mitsuokella apri
CCGCCATCGCCGCAGCAGCTCGTGTTGTCCAGGCAAACAGTCCCTATGCTGCCGTATCCGATGATCGGAATTACGGCACGACTTTGGGGACAGACTTCATGAAGTCCCCGGAATACCGCGCGATTCGTGAAGAGAACCGTGAAATTGCACAAGTGGTGCGGCATTGATTAAAGAGCAGCAGAGTTTCCGTTACACAAACAGCAACAGGCATCTCATTTTTGAGATGCCTGTTGCTGTTTCTTGCTGTATTTTATCGACGCCGTTCTTCTGGCTGTTGCGGAAAATAATTTATTTCTTTTCGCACACGTTTAAACGAAGGCAGGAGAATACGGTCATAACGGGTCATTAATGATTTAGAAAGATACTCTTTCCGTATTTCTGACATTTCTGGTGTTGTTCTTATAATTGCTGCCGATAAAAAAGCAACATTGATTTTGGGGACAATGCGCAAAATGGCTTCTTTCAGTCCCTGCGGAGGATTTTTATAAATCTCGTGGTAGAACAAGCGCTTCCCCTGATAACGATATGCGGACTTAACATTGTATTCCTGGTTGATGAAGGCCGTTTCATCAACCAGGATAGCAGCCATTTTCTCATCTTCCATGAGCGGGGTCAGAGCGGAACCGCAGTCATAGACAGGCGCAAAGCGAATATGATTTTCCTTGACAAGGAAGCCCCAGTTGTCAAGATGTCTGTCGTCGTTGCCAATCAAGGTATCTGCAACAAACATATCCCAGAATTGCGACTTGAAGGATTCTTTGTCCATCGTTGTCCCGAACGTCATATCATCGATGGTCTTCATGACAAATCCCAGTTCGCGTGGAAACTTGTCGTTACTGCTGGCAACTGCTCTGGCGAGCTTGCTGAATTCCATCAGAGAGTATCCATCCGTACAAAAATTTTCACAAGCAACAACAATCTTTCGTTTCCCTGTCTCCGTCTGGTAATCGCCCAGGAATGTGTTTTGTGCAGGAATGCCCAGCGTGCGGAAAATATGGCAGCCGATGTACTCGGAAAATTGGTTGTTCATATAGCTCAAGCCATTTTTCTTCTGCCTGACAGGATCGGGAAACTTCACCATATAGATTTTTCCGTCAATCTCATAGGCACGCTTTTGCTCCGAACCGCCAAAAAATGTATTTGGAATCTCTTTTTCATTGTTGAAATGAATCATTCCACCTGCCCCCAAAAGTATTCCTTGATGCGCTCGCCCTCTTCCGGGGCGAGTTCTTCGCTTTTCACTAAGTATTTGACTTCTCCTGTGATGTTGATGACTGCCAAAGCGTAATGGAGCTTGTCATTTTTCTCCAGCGCTTCATACGCCTGTTCCATGTATTCCGGAAGGAAATCGGTATATTTTTTCGGATCAAATGGTCGTTCCAAGATGACGCACCTCCATTTCTTCTTTAGTATAGCATAGGATGTAGCAGTTGTCTGTGGCGAGTTTCTTACCCATCAATCAGGTGCTTGTTCCTGAGGCCGTGGATCGACTCCGCCATCGTCTGCATTCCCTCGTCACGATGCATGTAGTCCTGGACACGGAATCCCTGGCTGCTGCGGATGACGTTCTTGGTGCTGTCCGTTGAGAGCAGCACTTCAAAAGCGGCTACACGCCCGCCGTTTCGAGAGGGAAGGAGTTTCTGCGCGGCGATGGCGAGGAAGGAATTGGCCAGCTCGTTGCGGATCTCCTGGTGACGCGTGGCGGGGAAATACTGGACGAGACGATCGATTGCTTCCACCACATTGGCGGAATGCAGCGTCGTGAAGACCAGATGTCCTGTTTCTGCGGCAGCTAATGCTGTAGTGATGGTTTCGGCATCACGCATCTCACCAATCAGGATGACGTCGGGATCCTGACGGAGGGATGAGCGTAGACCTTCTAAAAAACTGATGCAGTCGCGTCCGACTTCCCGTTGCGAGATGACGGCGCGCTTCATCTGGAATTGGTATTCGATGGGCTGCTCAATCGTAATGATGTGTACGGGTGAGTCAGCATTGATGGCATCCAGGAGCGCGGCAAGCGTGGTTGTCTTGCCGCTGCCTGTCGGCCCGGTGATAATGACCATGCCGTGCTTGCAATGGCGTATATCCTGTAGCGGCCCGGGGATGCGCAGTTCTTGCATGGACGGGATGCGGTTTTGGATAAGACGGAAGGCCAGGGCCATCCCGTTGGCGTCGCGAAATGCATTGACGCGGCAGCGAATGGCACGACCGTCCTTACTCCAAAATTGATACCCTGCGTCTGTGCTGCCCGTATCCTGCAACTCTTTCTGCTGTGCCTCGCTCAGAAGTGTCTTCATGATAAAGGCGCGAATGTCTTCTCCTGCCAGTGGGGCAGTGCAGCATTCCGTGAGTGTTTCCAACTGGCCGTCACGACGTATGACAGGGAGGATTCCGCTGCAAATGTGCAGATCCGAACCGTGCCTTTCATATGTCTGCTGTAACAATTTATCCATATAGTCTTTTGCCGACATGACTGTTCACCTCATAATTGTTTACATCATCTTCGATGTATCGTTCTTCAAGTCCTCGCGTTCACTCTCACTCAGCAGTGACCAGTCATCCGGGAAGTCCTTTTTGCTCTTGGCAACCAGAACCGCACAATCTGTATTGCCCGCCATGGCGGCGGCAATCATATGCGGCGGTTCCATGTATCCCATAGCTGGCGTCGCTCCCGTTGCCCGGTAGAGTGTCTGATTTCGATCCCGATAGGACTGATGGCGTGCTGCATCTGCCTGCGCTTTTGCTTCGGTGATGGCAGCAGCAATGATCTGATGCTCTTGCTGGACTTTTTGATAGGCCATAGCCTGCGGTGCATTCTTGCGCAGGATGCCCGCGCAGATTTCCTGAATCTTCGCCTGTGCTTCCATCGATGCGCAGGAAGATTCCAGGCAGCTGCGCCATTCCTGTAGCTTCTTTTGCTGCGCCGTGCTTTCCTCCGGAGAAAGTTTACCGGCTGCTGTTTTCTTGGCAAACTCACGCTCGTCGGCCCGCAGTTTCTTGAATTCTCCCTTGGTATAGACATTCTCCGCCATCGCTTTGGCACGTGCCGGAGAAATGACATGCTTGGCAAGCTGGCGCATTTCTGCACGAACCTTATGTTCTTTGGCATAGAGTTCCTTCAAAGACAGATCCATGTAATCCGCAACAGCTCCAGCAGTATAAGACGGAGACTGTCGCAGGGAATCCGTCAACCGCTTGTATCGGTCTTGCAAATTGGCCAATTCTTTTTCCTGCTGCTGGATCAGACTGTCAATTTTCGCCTTAGTCAATCGGGCGTCAAAGAGAAGATTGCCAGCGTGGCGCATGATATCCCGCTTGGTGTGTGCCTCATTCAAGCGGGAAAATATCCCACGGATAGTTGGGACTTGCTGACGCATAGCCTGACGGATCTTCGAAGTTTCGCGGTTGATGGCAGCGCGCAGCTCTTGCAGTTGAGCAGGCTCCGGAAAGGCATCTTCCTGGATGCTGCTGTAGAAATCCTGCCAATGTTTCAGCTCCTGTCCGGCTGCCTTGAACGTCTGCCAGGCTTCACGCTCATCCTCTGTCATGAACGCCAGCATGGATGATTCCGTTGCTGCTGCTGCCCAGATGGAAGCATCAAATGCCGCCTGGAGGGCATCTTGCTGACTCTGGATTTTTTGCAGCGTGCCAGCGAGCGCGGCTTTCTCGTCTTGGTTCAGCATCCCATCGAGCTGCTTTGTGTTGGCTTCCAGCTCGTGTATGCGTTTCATCAGCTTGTCGCGACGCATTCCATCCATCAGGAATGTCTTCGCGACAATAT
>NZ_JBJEXT010000005.1:0-66927 GCF_051886055.1 Mitsuokella apri
CTAAATATATAGTATTAAACATATCTTACATCTGCGAAGCCGCTGCTGTTATTCGGTTTCATCTTAGCATAAATTCCGGTATTCTGCCAGAAGAGCAGGACTGACCGATATGGCCCTTGCAGGCAGCAGGATTCTGCGTTTTTTCCGCGAATTGTACTATATCAGATAGATCGCAAAAAGAATGGGGGAATTTTTATGACGAGGGAACTGCCAAAACACGGGGAAATCTGGAGACACTTTAAGAATCATCTTTATGAAATCATCGAATGTCCGGTCATTCATACGGAAACGGATGAACGCATGGTCTGCTACCGTGCCCTGTACGGCAGCTACGGTGTCTATGTCCGGCCGCTCCTGATGTTCATGAGTGAAGTCGACCACGAGAAATACCCGGAGGCCGGGCAGAAGTACCGTTTTGAGAAATTCCAGTGATGGTTTCGCTCTGTCCGGCAGATATGATATAATAAAGGATATTTTTGCTGGGAGGCGTAGCGAGTGGATGATAAAATTGCTTCGGATGAGCAGAAAAGCCGGATAGAAGATTATGTCTGGCAGCAGGAAATGGCAAGAACGCAGGCCAGACACGGCCTTATGCAGTCGGTCGCGGAGCTCCTGCATGTCGGTCTGCGGGAAATCTTTTATCTGGAAGGCGTTTCGCACAGGGCGTTTTTTCTTGAAGAGGATGGCCTGCATATGCTGAATCTGCAGGAAGCGGCCCTGAAGGATTTTTCTGAGGAAATGCCTTGGGAGAAAATAGAAAAGCAGGCTGCAGATGCTTCGGAATATTTGCCGGAGCTTTTAAATGGCAGACGGCGCATCCGCTGGGACAAATTCCTGCCGGCTGAGCCCGACTATTATTATTATCTCAGTGATGACGGCAGAATAGAGGGCTGCAACTGGCACGGCACGTTTGCTGACTACGCGCATTTTGCGGCGGGCAACTGCTTCCGGACGAAGGAAGAGGTCAAGCGTTATTTTCCGCAGATGCTGGCAAAGCTCAAAGCGGATTATCAGTCGGCCAGAGGCGTTCCGGAGGCATCACAGGTCCCGGTAGGCGATGAGCTGACTCTTTTTGACGAATGATGGCGCGTTCATCTGTATCGGAAAATGGTTGCATGAAGATGAAAGAAACAAAAACGGATATCCGGATTGCCGGCATCGCGATTGAACTGCAGCGCAAGCACATCAAGAATATGCATCTGCGCGTCAAGACTCCGGACGGAAAAGTCACGCTTTCGGCCCCCCTGCATATGCCAAAAGCCTCCATCGAGCGCTTTGTACGGGAGAATGAAGACTGGCTGCGGCGCAAAATCACCGAGATCAAAGCCCGTCCGTCAACACAGCATCAATATGTGACAGGCGAGACCGTAAGGCTCTGGGGGGAGTCTAAAGTTCTCGTCGTCAAAGAGGGCAGGCGGGCGGCCTGTTCCTTTTCCGGAGCACGTGCATTGCTGACGGTTCCTGCCGGCAGTACGTGCGGGCAGAGGGAGAGACTGCTGCGGGAGGCCTATCGCAGAGAACTCATGGCGGCCATTCAGAAAACAGCACCAGCCATCGAGCAGCTCACAGGACTTTTTGCGGCGGAATGGCGGACGAAACAGATGAAGACGCGCTGGGGAACCTGCAATATCCTCAAAAGGCGCATCTGGATTAATCTGGAACTCGCGAAAAAGAAGCCGCTCTGCCTGCGTTATATCATCCTGCATGAAATTCTTCATCTGGCTGAACGCTATCATAACAAGCATTTTTATGCACTTATGAGCTACTATATGCCTGAATGGAAAAAAGTCAGAGCGTATTTGAATTCGCCGTACTCATAAAATAATATAATAATCAGAATTTTTATATGTAAATAAAATTAATGAAATTTTTCAAGAAAACTTCTTTTTTATCCTGTATTGACGTATTTTTATAAATGAGTTATAGTAACCATGTACTCAAAAGAAAGAAAAACAGGAGGAAGAAGATCATGAAGAAACTCGTAAAACGCGTATTCAAATCCCGTATCAATGTAGAAGCTTTTGGCAAAGTCATCAGCTGGAATGCATAATCATGCATAACAAAGACGGATATAAACGGATAAAGTAAGACCCATAGCAAGAGAGAAGAATATTCCTGCATTGCTGTGGGCCTTATTTTTATCTGCAAATAAAAAATCCTTCGGGAATCAGGATGAGCAGCTGATTCCCGAAGGTTTTTCTTTTTGCTTTATAAATGATGTTTAGTCATCGTCATTGCCGTGGTCGGCACCCTCGTAGGAACCCGTATAGTTCGCAGGGTAAATGGTGATGTCATAATGACCATTGTTCCATTCGTGGGAAAGGTGATGTTTGAAAGGAGCCAGTGCCATTAAGAGCACGCGATAAGCTTCCGTTCCCGGATAAGCGCCGGTGTCGGAAATGTCGACTTTGTAGCCGTTCTCATGGGAGTAGGTACCATGGGCATGATAGCCGTATTCGGCACCGCCCGTCAGCACGAAGGAAATGCCGGCATCACGGGCGAACGTGTTGAGCGTGTCGAGGAAGGCAATCGTGGAAGGCTTGAAGTCAGCCGTATCCGTTACATCATTATCATTCCACGGCGTATTCATGCCGTAAGCGCTGCTCCACTTGATCAGATTGCTCTTGCCAAAATCATTGCGGATGGCATAGGCATCTTCCGTGGTATCCGGAGCCGTTCCGGAAGGCATGGACGGGATGATGGAAGGCAGTTTCACGGATGGTGTGATTGGAGAAATTGGATGCATCGGCGAAAGCGGCGCAACTTTGCTTTCCATTTTTGAATTGGAATTCATGGAATGGACAGATGCGGAAGCCGTATTTGCGCGTTTGTAAACAGGACGAGTGATGACAGCCGGTCTGCTCAGAACAGCAGCACTGGCTTCCTGTTCCGTGAACGTTCCTGCCGTGCCGGGCAGCATAGCAGCTTTTTGCTGATACGAAGCCTGCGCTGCAGGAGCCGTCGTTTTAAGGACTGGCGATGCCGAAACAGTCGTGCTGCCGACTGCGCAGCAAACAAGGAATGTGGCTGTCAGGAATTTTCTCATTCTGCTCATCAATAGAAGTTCCTCCCATCTAAAAGACGATTACATTTACAAATAATTACTTAATATTATACTACTTTTTTGTTAATTCGTAAAGCCCTTGAACTTGACAAACTGGATAAAGAAGGAAAGTTCATTGCTGAATCCGGATTTGAATTCTTTTACAATAAAAAACGCCAGACTGTCGGAAGGGGAGACAGCCTGGCGGGGGAGATCAAAGCTGACCGTGCGATTCACGTTCGACAAGGTCTCGCATGATGCGCGGATAAAGTTTATCAAGTTTATAAAGCAGCAGAACGACAATCAGGATGACCCAGATGAGTGTCATGCCGTACATATACATATGTACGATCATGTCAATGGCTGACTGCGGCTGAATGGCATCTGCCGTCGAAGAAGAGATGTAACCGGACCAGGACATCAGCACCGTGATGAGGGCACCGGTGATACCCGTGCCGACTTTGTAGCCGACGGAGCTGCCGGAGAAGATCAGGCCTTCCTGACGTACGTGGAATTTCCACTGACCGTATTCGACGACGTCGCCGAGAAAACCGAAAATGACGGAATTCAGCGGGGCAAAACCGATGCCGCGGATGATGCAGCTAAAGACGACCCAGCCAAAGCTCATCGGGTTCAGGCAGTAAATCAAATGGCCAATCAGGGCGACGGTGACGCCAATCAGGGACATATTGCGTTTGCCGAAGCGTTTGAGGAGTTTCGGACAGAAGAGAATGGTGCAAACAATCGTCGTGATGACCTCGCAGAGCAGCAGGATGCTGAAGAGCGAGTCATTGTGGAAGATGTATTTGCAGTAGTAAGGAAGCAGTGTGCCCGTGACCATCTGAATGATGCACTGCATCATCCAAATCGTCATGGCCATCCAGAAATACTTATTGCAGAACAGGCATTTAAGAGACAGCAGGATGGGGACTTTGCTGACTTTCTTGCGTGCCTCGATGACGACGGTCTCCTTGCACTGTGTGAAGCAGAGCATGAGCAGGATGAAGGCGAGTACCGACCAGATGCTCATGACCTTGATCCAGGCGGCCTGATTGTCGCCGAGCATTTTGACGAGCGGCAGCGTGGCGGAAATCGAGATGATTTTGCCGATTGGCGAGAGGGCCATACGCGTAATGGAGAGCATATCGCGTTCGCGCGAGATGCGCGTCATCATGGCCGAGAGGCTGCCGTAAGGCAGGTTGAGTGCTGTATAGCAGATGGTATTGCAGAAGTTGTACGTGATGAACAGGTAAACGAACTTCATGAAGTCCGAACCCTGCGGGACGGTATAAATGAGGACAATGGAAACACAGAAGGGGATGCTGGACCAGAGAATCCAGGGCCTTGATTTGCCCCATTTTGAATTCGTACGCTCGACGATAAAGCCCATGATGAGGTCGGAAACACCGTCGAAAATACGGGAAATCAGGAAGACGAGGCCGACGGTCGTCGGCTCGACGCCTGCGTAGTCGGTGTAGAAAAAAGTCAGGATGGTCATAGCACCGGCGACGATGTTCATGGCTGTGTCGCCGAGGCCATAGGAAATGCGCGTAAACCAGGAAAGACGGCCATCATTTTGTGAGGACGCCTGGCTTGGTGCGGCTGCTGTGGGCGGCGTGCCCCCAGCTGGCTGCGGTTCATTCATAAAAAGCCCTCCTCATATCTCATAATACAAGCAAATATGAAGTGAATATTCGATTTTAGTTCATCAGTCTTTCATGATAGCCTGTACAGCGGTCTTGGTATCCGTCTTCGGGAAAAGCTCATAGCCCACACGGTATTTGTAGCCAAGGCGCTTGAGCGTCTCATAGACCTGATGGTAGTTGATTTCGCCTGTGCCGGGTTCATGACGGCCCGGGCAGTCGGCTACATGGATATGGCCAATCTGGTCGATGTATTTCTCGAGATTGTAGCAGAGGGCACCTTCGTTGTACTGCATGTGATAGGCATCAAAGAGAACCATGAGGTACGGAGAGCCAATCAGGCGCGTGACTTCGGCAGCCATCTGCGTGGTTTTGAGGAAATTGCCGACATGGTCGACTTTGATGTTAAGAGCCTCAAGATTCATGCGGATGCCGTATTCTTCGGCCAGTTTTACGCTTTCCACGAGTGTGCGGTACATCGAGCAGAGTTTTACGGTATCAGAAAGTTCATCGTAATGATTGATGACCACGCCGCCATCGCCGAGGGCGTTGGAATGGATTGTGACGGTTTCAGCACCTACCGTCTTGGCGGCTTCGAGGGAATCCCTGAGATTTTTGAGGTAGGCGTCTTTCTGTTCTGGGTCGACGAGGGAGTAGTCGTTATCGCCGTTGAAGCCGCTGATTTTGATGTCGGCAGCCTTGGCAGCTTCGTGGACTTCCTTGAGGTCGCGGATGCGCCAGTCCCAAAATTCGACGGACTCGAAGCCGTCTTTCTTGGCGGCGGCAAAGCGTTCAGCGAAGGGCAGTTCCGTATAAAGTGTATCGATGCAGGCACAACGTTTCATGATGATTCCTCCTGATTATTTTTCAGATGCTGGCAGTGACAGCCAGCATCTGCCTTATTTTTCTATGGTATTTTAACGGACTTCTTCAATCTTGACCGGACGGCCTTCTTTGAGGGACTTCGTAGCAGCAGCAGCCATCTCGACCGGATAAAGTCCATCTTCGCCCGTCACCGGCGTAGCCGTGTCTTCTTTGACGGCTTTGGCAAAAGCATTCATCTCATTGACGAAGGCCTGCTCATAGCGGTCCCACATGACCTGATAAGCCGTGCCGCCGACTGTGCCATCTGCATCGGCGAAATGTGCCGTGTTCGGGATGTCATTGCCGTTGAAGGCAACGCCCTTCGAGCCAAATACTTCAACGCGCTGGTCATAGCCGTAGACGGCGCGGCGGCTGTTGTCGATTGTGGCAATTGTGCCTGACTTGAATTTGAGCGTAACGACGGCCGTGTCGACATCACCGGCTTTGCCGATTTCCGGATCGACGAGGACAGAGCCCTGTGCGTAGACTTCTTCAACTTCATCGCCTGCGAGGAAACGGGCCATATCGAAATCGTGAATCATCATATCGTAGAAGATGCCGCCCGAAACTTTTACATAGTCGATGGATGGCGGCTCCGGGTCACGCGAGCTGATGCGGATGAGGTGCGGCTGTCCGACTTTGCCGGATTTTACCATATCGTAAACAGCGCGGTGATTGTGGTCGAAGCGGCGGCAGAAGCCAATCTGCAGCTTGACGCCAGCTGCTTTGGCCGTGTCGATGGCTTCGTGAACGCGCTTGAGGTCGTAGTCAATTGGCTTCTCGCAGAAAATGTCCTTGCCGGCTTTAGCCGACTCAATGATGAATTTTGCATGGGTATTCGTCGAGGACGCGATGATGACAGCCTTGATTTCCGGGTCATTCAGGATGTCAGCAGCGTCTTTCGTGACATTCTCGATGCCGAACTGCTTGACATAGGCTGCTGTCTTATCATTCATGAACGGGTCAGCGACCGTCTTGATTTCCATGTCTGGTACGAACAGGGAAATGTTGCGGATGTGAACCTTGCCGATGCGTCCTGCGCCGATGATACCAATTTTCATGATGAAAACCTCTCTTTCATTTGTATAAGTGCTGTTCCGTTTGACAGTTACTATTATAGTTTATTATCTATTGTACGTGTTTTTGAGCTTTTTGGATGGTTTGTCATTTCCTTGGCTGATTTTTGACAGCAGGACGGATAGGCATAAAAAAATACGGCAGCCTTGTCTTTTTTTGACAAGAGTTGTCGTATTTTTGGATAAGGGATTGTTAAATTTTTTGAGAGCGGTATTCCTGCGGTGTCAAGCCAACGAGGCGTTTGAAGAGCCGGCAGAAATAGGGATAATCATCAAAGCCCTCCGCTGCAGCGATGTCCTTGATGCGTTCCGTGCTTTCGGCTAAACGTTGCTTGACGGCTTTAATGCGGCGCTCGGCTAAGTATTCGCTGAAGCCCTTATTCATATTCTTTTTGAACAAAGTCGAAAAGTAAGCCGGATTCAGATGTACGGCTGCGGCAATGTCTGCCTGCATGAGGTTTTCGTGGTAATGCTCTTCAATAAAGCGCAGGGCCTGGCGGATGGACGGATGAAGCTGACTTTCGGCCTGTTCTCTGGCAAGCATTTGACCGAGTTCCTGCTGCAGGGCTTTGTAATCTTCTGCCTGTCGTAATGCTGCCCAACTGGCTTCTGTGAGCTGTGGAAACTTTTTTTCCAAGCATGACAGGAGGGCTTCTTTTGTCAGATTTTCTTTGGCGAGCAATGGCAGAAATTTTTCGGCTGACAGGTCAGGGGATAATGACGTTGACGATTTGGCGGCGGGTAGTTCATCAGCTGTGTATATGCCATCCGGCAGATAAAAGCAGGTATCTTTTTTCGTGAGCAGTGCCCAATAGCTCGTCATGAGGTGTGCCCAGTCGGACTGCGGAGCGGTTTTCACGAGCAAAATACGCAGATCGAAGTACCGCTCGACTAAAGTCTGCAGGTGACGGGACGTTTCATAAAGCTTTGGCAGCAGTGCGGCACGGCTGACGGCATCGGGGAAGATGAGTATGAGCCCCCAGAAGCCGCTTTCTTCATCGAGCAGGAAGGGCCAGCCTTTGCAAGTATCTCGATGGCGGTCAAGAAAGGTCTGGAGCATTTCGACAAAAGCCTGATGAAAGGAGAGGCGTTCTTCTTCGTTCAGAGCCTGACGGCGTGCCTGCCAGCCGCGCAGCTGCAGGAAAAAGGCCGCTGCCAGGCGGAAAGAGGCAGGCAGCCCTGCCCGCTCTGCTGCTGTGGGAATTTCAGCGCTTGGGAGAAGCCCCTGTCTGCTGAAAGCCAAGAAGAAATCATGGCGGAGTTTTTCCTGACCGATGCGGGCCAGCTCTTCCTTTGATACATTTGAGAAATTTGATACGTTTGAGACAGATGATGCAGGCGAGGCAGTCGGACTTTCCTCTTTTTCTGATTCACAGGGGGCATCCTTTAGATGTTCCTTGAGAAAAGTCAGCATATTTTCCGGTGTCAGATCATCTTTTAAGAGATAATCATCGATGCCGAGTTTCATGGCTTCGTGAACATAGGCAAAATCATCGTGGCTGCTCAGAACGAGAATGTGGCCGGGAAGATGGCGGGCGCGCATGGCGCGGATGAGGCCGATGCCGTCTAAAACTGGCATGCAGACATCGGTGATGATGAGGGCAGGATGTTCTTTTTCGATGAGTTCCAATGCTTCCTGGCCGTTTTTAGCGTTCCCGACAATAAGAAATCCATGCTTTTTCCACGGAATCATCTGTTTCAGATAAGTGCGGACCAGAAAATCATCGTCCGCAATAATCACTTTATACAAAAAGAAGCCCCCTCTGTGTTTCTATGGTCTGTTTGTATCAACGTGTTCATTCTTCTTTGATTTGATACTCGTCGGCTTTATCCTGCGTAATAACATCATTCTGGATGAAATTATTTTCGTCAACGCCGTTGCCAGAGAGCATTCTGGTAATGACATCGATGGCCAGCTGCCCTGTTTCATGGCCGTCCTGGGAAATCATGGCATCGATGCGTCCCTGTTTCAAGGCTGCCAGCGTGTCATTCTGTGTGTCGACGCCGATGATGTGAACGGCAGGACTGTGTGTTTCCGTGGCGTCGATGGCACCGAGCGTCATCATGGCACTCGTTACGAAAAGTCCCTGTATATCAGGATGACGGCGCAGCATTTGCTCACTCTCCGTCGTGGCCTGACGGTATTTCGTCTCATCAGCTTCTACATCAACGAGATGCAGGGCATGGGTCGAAGAGAGATAATCGCGGAACCCTGCTACGCGCTGGATATGGGCATCCTGATTGGCACTGCCGGCAACGATGCCGACTGACGTTCCCACGGGCAGATGTGCCGCCATTTCCTTGGCAGCTGTCTGGCCAATGGCATAGTTATCCGAACCGACATAGGGGATGCCTGCAATCTTTTCGTCAATGGTCAGGAGCGGCAGATTGCGTTCCTGAGCTTCCCTGACCCATTGCTCCGTGTGGTGGATATTGACCGGTGAGACAATCAGGGCATCGATGCCGCCCGCAAGCAGGTCCTCAATGATTTTGTTTTGTTCGTCGTAAGCCGATTCATTTTCCGGTGTCATGACAATCAGACGGATATTTTTTTGCTGGGCAGCCTCCTGCATACTGGAACGGACGGCCAGCCAATGCTCGCTGTCCATGGCTTTGAGTACGACTCCTACGGTGTAAGTAGGACGGGCAATGGTATCTTCATGACTCTGTATGGGCAGAAGCAAGATAAAAATGCCGGTGAGCAGTGTCATGAAAATCATCATCATAATGCGCATCGAATTCCTCCTTGCTTTAAATTTCGTATTCATGGACGTCATGGGAAACAGGCAGGGTGATTTCCGCCTTCGTGAAACTTTTTCCGTCGCTTTCGTAATGAAGACGGGCCTTCTCTCCATAATAAAGATGCAGTCTTTCCATGATGTTATGGACGCCGATGCCCGACAGACCGCCATGGGCAGGAGGTCTGCCGGTCTTGGCTTTGTGCTCAAGTTCTTCGATTTGTTCCGGCGTCATGCCCTGACCGTCATCCCTGACGATGAGGTGCAGCGCATTTTTTTTGATATAGGCCGTTACTTCGATATGGCAGCAGCTCTGCGTGGCGGAGGGGCCATGCAGGATGCTGTTTTCAACAAGCGGCTGCAGGAGCATGCGCGGTACAATACAGGCAAGTGTATTGTCTTGGATGGAGAAATGCACGGTAAAGGCATCCATCAGACGGAATTCCTGCAGGGAAATATAATGGCGCAGGGTGTCAAGCTCTTCGGACAAGGGGATGAACACGCCGCTGCGGTTGGTGCTGGCGCGCAGGAGCTCGACAAAGTCGGCCAGCAGTTTGCCGAGATTGCGTGCTCCCTGCATGATGGCAGCAAAGCGGATGGCATTGAGCATATTATAAATGAAATGCGGGCGTATCTGATACTGCAGGGCCTTGAGCTCGGCTTCTTTCTTCTGTTCCTTTTCCGTTGCCAGACGTTCGATGAGTTCGTGCATCTTCTGCAGCATTTCATTGAAGGTTTTTGCCAGATAAGAAATTTCATCACTGCCCGTCACAGGCGCGCGGACAGCGAGATTGCCGCGCCCTGCTTCCTGCATGGCTTCAGCGAGATTTTCGACAGGGCGTGCCAGACGCAGGGAAATCCAATAGAGAAAAACGGCGGACAAGAGAAGCAGGACGAGCGCAGAAAGAACACAGAGAATCTGCATTTGGATAATCTGGGCGTGAAAGTCATGCTGAGATTTCAGCACACAGAAAACTTCTCCTGAAAAAGGCAGTGACAGCCAGACTGCGGCATAATCCTGATTGCGGATGTGAAGTGTGGCCTGTCCGTCTGGATTTTGGGCAATTTTACTCTGCAGCATAGTTTGTACGGAATTATTCTCTTCCCCTGCGAGACTGCCGCTGAGCAGGGTGCCATCTTTGTGATAGAGCAGGACAGAGCTCTCTTTTTCCCGTGTGGCTGGAGCAAGGTAGGCATAGTAGAGCCTTCGTTCACTGCATGATGCGGTCAGGTAGGCAAGGATGTTTCCGTCCCTGTCGTATACAGGCTGGTGGTAAAGATAAACCTTTTGCGGAGAAGCGCCAAGCTGATCTTCGGTCAGGAAGGGCTGGCGGCCCTGCTGCTGGCAGATGGTATCCAGCCATTTTCTGCCTTCCTTATTTGGGTCAAGTATCATGACAGCGTGATATTCATCGGAACGGATCAGCCGGCCGGAAACAGGTTCGTAGAGACTGACGCGGTCAATCAGAGGATTGCGGTTTTTATAGGCGCGCAGGATGGCTGCGATTTCCTTTGCGGTCTCTGGGGAATTATTGTCTGAGGCAGAGAGTTTTTCCCTTATGGTCATGTCATAGGCGGCATCTGCTGCAGTCTGATAGAGTGACTGACAGCCGCTGTCGATAAGGCTGCCGTTGGCCTGTGCCTGTTCGTAAAGGGCATCGGCGTATTCCTGTTCGAAGAAGGACAGTGAGCGCTGCTGGAAAAAGATAGAGATGACGAGAATGACGAGAAAATTCACCAGCATAACCGCAGCAAAGGTGCGGAGACGCAGGTTGTTGTGAATGAAATTTTCCATCGGCAGTCATCTTCTTTCATAAAAACAGCATTATTTTCCAGCCCGTAAAAGCGGGGCAAAAAGAAGCGGCTGACAATTGGGGGAGTCAGCCGCCAAAGGCAGCCGGGGAAGTGAAAGGATACCGGCTGCGAGGGATCGGATAGTCTATCACCACTATCCAATTTCATTTTTCGCGCTTGAATACGAAAATCCTTCTGCCGGCGTCGTGTAAAACAAAAATTTTTTTTAAATGAGGAATCCGTACCATCTTGATGATATAATGGATATGCTTAATGCTGTTTGTTTTAACTTCATGCTAAAACAAGATTCTACAGTGAGGAAATGAGGGAGAGTAAATGTCCGTCTTAGCAGAGCAGCTGCTGGGCCTGCTGGCTGTACTGTTTATTCTTGCAGGAACAATCTATGGCTATCGCAGCTATCACAGAAATAAGATGCGCTGACAAGTTTTTTAGAGGGTGGATGAATATTAATGAAGAAAATGATGATGCTGGCAGCAGCTGCTGCAGTTATGACGATGCCGGGGTTGGCTGGTGCTGAGGCCGTGACAGCCGATGTGCCGGTCGGCAGTGTTTATTATGATTACGTCGATAAACTCAGCGGCATGGGCTATATCGATTCCCTGCCGGATGGTGCGCGGCCGTACAGCCGTCTGCAGATGGCAAAGTGGGTGCTGCAGGCGGAAGAACAGGCCAAGACGAAGCCAATGCCAAAATATCTGGCAGACGAGCTCGCCGCGATGCATGCGTCGTTTGCTGCTGAAATCGATACGCTGCAGGGCAGGGCGAAGCAGGATGACCTTGCCTTGAGACAGGCTTCGCTGCAATTGGCAGATTATGACAGCGACCATTCTTCGTATAAGCAGAGTGCAAAACGAGGGGATGGTCAGCCCCATGCGCACTGGCAGCCCTTTGGGAACGGCACGAATGGGTATGATTACGCCGATGGTTTCAATGCCGTGGCCAAGGCAGAGGTTTCAGGAAATATCGGTCACAAGACGGCTGTTTCTGTGACGCCGCGCCTGAGTTTCAACGATGATGACGACACAAAGCTCAAACTGGAAGAAGGTTATATTAAAACCAAGACCGGTATTGTCGAGTATACGGCTGGACGCGAAGCACTGAGCTACGGGCAGGGAAAAACGGGCAGGCTCGTTTTGGACAATACGATGAAGCCGCTGACAGCTGTGCAGGTGCATCTTGAAGATGATGTGCCGGTGCGCGGCTTCTTCCGTTTCCTCGGCAGGCAGAATTACCATGCATTTTATGGTCAATTGGAGGGTGACCGCGAAGACCGTGTAAAATCAGGACGCACAGACTACGACCATGCAGGACTTCTGGGGCTTCGTGCAGACTTTACACCGTCAAAGGCCTTTACGTTTGGCCTCATGCGCGTCTCGATGCTCGGCGGCGATGGCAATGGGCTCTCGAAGTCGGACTGGCGCCATTGGCTGACGGGACATAATGACAATGCCGGAGAAGACCGCTGGGATGATATTGCGGGCGGCGATTTCCGCGTGCGGCTGCCAGGCGTGCATTTCTACGGCGAGATTTACGGTGAGGATGCCGGCGGCTTGCAGCCGACGGACCGCGGCTACCGCTTTGGCATGTATCTGCCGCAGCTTGCGAAAGACGGCTCCTGGGATATGACCACGGAATATGCCTCGACCGACCCTGCATGGTATGTCCATCAGAAATACCAGAATGGCTGGACCTACAGCGATGATATCATCGGCGATGCCATGGGCAATAACGCAAAAAAATATTATCTGGGCATCAACCATTATCTGCCGGGCGAGAATCAGATTGGCGCGTACGTCATGCGCACGGAGATGGACCGCAGCTTCGGAAATCATCCAAACGTTTACGAAGCTGCCCTGACTGGCCGCGTCAAACTGCAGGACCATTTCTTTATAGATGGTTCGCTGGGGCTTGCTAAAATTCAGCATGCCGATTATGCGCAGTGCAGCGACAGGGATATCTTTGCTTCGGCTGTGGCCCGCTGGCAGTATTGAGAAACAGGCTGCAGCGCAATTGCATTCTTTACGCCGGATGCCTGCAGGTGATATAATAAAGCTGTAAATCCGCAGGCAACAAACGTGTCTTTTATATTTGCTGTAACATTGTAAACAAAGTTTTAAGAAGGAGATTGACAGCCGTTCTCCTTTATAGTAAACTAGCAACAATATATATGAGACAGGTTTCAGTATTCAAGAAAGAAGGGGTTACGTTGGCATTCTATTTCAAAGAACCATCACACACGTTTGGAGAGTATCTTCTCGTTCCGGGGTATTCCTCGGATAAATGTATCCCGAATAATGTATCTCTTAAGACGCCGCTTGTGAAGTTCAAGAAGGGTGAAGAGCCGAAGATTTCGATGAATATCCCGATGACGTCTGCTATCATGCAGGCCGTTTCGAATGATACGATGGCCATTGCACTGGCAAAAGAGGGCGGCGTATCCTTCATTTACGGTTCGCAGAGCATTGAAGCAGAAGCTGCCATGGTATCCCGCGTCAAGAATTACAAATCTGGTTTTGTCAGCAGTGACTCCAACATCAAACCGACGACGACGCTCGGCGAGATTCTCGACCTGCTGCAGAAGACGAGCCATTCCACGATGGCTGTCACGGAAGACGGTACGCCGACGGGCAAACTGCTCGGCATTGTGACGAGCCGCGATTACCGCATTTCGCGCATGAGCCTTGATACGCCGGCTTCGTCCTTCATGACGCCGTTTGAGAAACTCGTTTATGCCGATGCAGACACGACGTCGCTGACGAAGGCCAATGACCTCATCTGGGAGCATAAGCTCAACATGCTGCCGCTCGTCGACAAGAACCAGCGCCTGCGTTACATGGTATTCCGCAAGGATTACACGGACAACAAAGAGCATGAGCTTGAGCTCATCGATGACAATAAGCGCTACATTGTCGGTGCCGGCATCAACACGCGCGACTATGCAGAGCGCGTTCCGGCCCTGCTGAAAGCCGGTGCAGATGTCCTCTGCATCGACTCCTCAGAAGGCTTCTCCGAGTGGCAGCGCATTACGCTCCGCTACATCCACGAGCATTTCGGCAACGATGTCAAAGTCGGCGCCGGCAATGTCGTCGATGCTGAAGGTTTCCGCTTCCTCGCTGAGGCTGGCGCTGACTTCATCAAAGTCGGTATCGGCGGCGGCTCCATCTGCATCACGCGTGAGACGAAGGGCATTGGCCGCGGCCAGGCTACGGCCCTCATCGATGTCTGCGCTGAGCGTGACCGTTATTATGAAGAGACTGGCGTTTATATCCCGGTTTGCTCCGATGGCGGTATCGTCCACGACTATCACATGACGCTGGCCCTCGCTATGGGCGCTGATTTCCTGATGCTCGGCCGTTACTTCTCGCGCTTTGACGAGAGCCCGACGGACAAGGTCAAGGTCAATGGCACGTACTACAAAGAGTATTGGGGCGAAGGTTCCAACCGTGCGCGCAACTGGCAGCGCTATGACCTCGGCGGTGCCCGCAAGCTTTCGTTCGAAGAGGGTGTTGACTCCTACGTTCCGTATGCCGGCTCCCTCAAGGACAACGTCAGCACGACGCTCGCCAAGATCCGCTCGACGATGTGCAACTGCGGTGCTCTGACGCTGCCGGAGCTGCGCGAAAAAGCTAAGATTACGCTCGTTTCGGCAACGAGTATCGTCGAAGGCGGTTCGCACGACGTCATCCTCAAGGATAAGTTCGGCCGCGACTGATTCCTTTAGAAAGTCACAATTTCCAAATCCCTGCTGTGTTCCTAAAAACACGGCAGGGATTTTTTGTCTGCAGACTGATTCGACAGGCCGGACAGCGCTATGTTATAATGAAACGGTAATCATTGAAGGGGGTCTTTCGTCGTGAAAGTTACAGAAACAAAGCTCAAGGGTGTATATGTGCTGGAACCACAGGTATTTGGCGATGCGCGTGGCTGGTTCATGGAGAGCTGGTCAAAGCGGAAGATGGAGGAGGCGGGCCTGCACGTTGATTTTGTGCAGGACAATCAGTCATATTCGGCAGCTAAGGGCACGCTGCGCGGCCTTCATTATCAGCTCAACCCGATGTGTCAGGCCAAGCTGCTGCGTGCAACGCGCGGCACCATTTTTGATGTGGCCGTCGATATCCGCAAGGGCTCGCCGCAGTTCGGTCAGTGGGTCGGCGTAGAACTCTCGGCTGAAAACAAGAAACAGCTCTTCATCCCGCGCGGCTTTGCTCATGGTTTCATCACGCTGACGGACGATGTCGAAGTGCAGTACAAGGCGGATAATTATTATGCGCCGGAATGCGATGGCAACATCAAGTGGAATGATCCGGATATCGGCGTCGCCTGGCCGATTGACCCCGTAATCCTGTCGGACAAAGACCAGAAAGCACCCTCGCTTAAAGAACGCGCAGCGGAGTTGCTGAATTTTGTCTACGAGGGTTGAGTGCGTTTGTCATTTTCGTCATTTGAGGGAGAAATAGAAAGATGATACGTAAGGGAATCATTCTGGCAGGCGGTTCGGGGACGCGGCTTTATCCTCTGACGATTGCCGTATCAAAGCAGCTCATGCCGGTCTATGATAAGCCGATGATCTATTACCCGCTGTCGACGCTGATGCTGGCAGGCATCCGCGATATTCTCGTCATTACGACGCCGGCAGACAACAATAATTTCAAGCGCCTGCTGGGGGATGGCTCGCAGTGGGGCATTAAAGTTTCTTATGCTGTGCAGCCTGAGCCAAAAGGCCTTGCCCAGGCTTTTCTGATTGGCGAAGAATTCCTCGCTGGCGAAGGCTGTGCCCTCGTGCTCGGCGATAATATCTTCTATGGCTCCAACCTTTCTGTGCTGATGCAGCGCGCCGCCGCGCAGGAGTCCGGGGCGACGGTCTTTGCCTATTATGTCAGCGACCCGGAACGCTACGGCGTGGTCGAGTTTGACAAAAATGGCGAAGCTGTGAGCCTTGAAGAAAAGCCGGCTGAACCAAAATCGAATTACGCGGTGACAGGCCTCTACTTCTATGATAAAGATATCGTGGATATCGCCAAGACCATCAGGCCTTCGGCCCGCGGCGAGCTTGAAATCACGGATGTCAATAAGGTGTATCTCGCGCGCCATGCACTCCATGTCGAGACGATGCGCCGCGGCTACGCCTGGCTTGACACGGGCACGCATGAGTCGCTGCTGCAGGCGGCTTCCTTCGTGCAGACCATTCAGGCCAGACAGGGCCTCAAGATTGCCTGCCTTGAGGAAATCGCCTACCGCATGGGCTATATCAGCAAAGAAGACGTTGCAAAACTTGCAGAACCGCTTAAGAAAAATGAATATGGCAAGTATCTCCTGCGGATGATTCAGGAGTGAAAAAGTGAAAAAAGCTCTCAGATTTTGATTTCTGAGAGCTTTTTTAGGTGCAGATTTATTTCTGTTTGGCCAGAATGATGACCGTAGCTAAGATACTGATGGTGCCGAGCAGGTCGTAGAGGCCGAAGGCAATGTGCAGCAGAAAGACGGAGAGCAGAATGGCGGCGAGGGGTTCGGCGGAGCCAAGGATGCTGGTCTCAGCCGGCTGGATGTATTGGAGGCTGCCGAGGTAGCAGCCAAAGGCTATGACCGTGCCGAAGAGGATGATGTAGGCAAAGAGCAGCAGAGCCGTTATATCCATCTGCCCGTCAAAAAACCAGGGCTTGGAGACAGGCAGGAACAGCAGGCCGCCGAGCAGCATGCCCCAGCCCGTGACGAGTGTCGGACGCCACTTGCAGATGAGACGCTTGGGCTGGACCGTATAGAAGGCCGCGGCAAAAGCCGAGAGCAGGCCCCAGAACAGGGCGGCCGGTGAAATGGCCAGGGCCGCGAGGCTGCCGTGTGTCACGAGCAGGAATGTGCCGAGGACGGCGAGGAGTACACAGAGCACTTCGACGGGCCGCGGCCATTTTTTTGTGCGCAGGGCCGTGTAAAAGACGATGACAATCGGCATGAGGTACTGCAGGACCGTGCCTGTGGCGGCATTGCTGTACTTGATGGCGGCAAAATACGTGTATTGGACGCCGAGCATGCCGAAAATAGCGAAGGCGACGACTTCAAGGGCATCGCGCTTTTCGCGGAAAACGGTGAGGAGATTTTGGCGGTAAAAGATGAAATCGCAGAGCAGAAGCAGGGCACCGGAGACGAGCATGCGGACGCCGACGAGCCATTCCGTTGAAAAGCTACAGTCCTGCAGCAGGTACTGACCGGCCACGCCGGAACCGCCCCAGAGAATGGCTCCGGTGAGTGCAAGGCAAATGCCTTGACGGCGGGAAGATTGAGACATATTGGCAGCTCCTTTCCGAGGTGTATTGGCTTATGGGGGTCATTGATAGATTTGATAAATTTCGGGAAGAATTTTGCCTTGTACAACCCGTACGTCCTTATTTCTCTGGCGTATAGGTGTAGAGAGGCTGGCCGTCCGGCGAGGTGAGTTTGATGGGACTCAGACTGAGCTTGCCGTTCGTGATATGGAAGGCATCGGTCGAGACGGTAAAGCCCGGCAGCTTGATGACGGCATCGTAGAAGTGCAGGTCGCGGTAATCGTCGATGACCTTGCCGGAAAGGCTGTCAAAGGGCAGCAGATGATAGCGGCCCGGACCGGAGACAAAGGAACCGGACGAAACCGTTTCTTTGGCAGAGCCCTTTGAATGAATCTCGAGGTCGAGGTCGACGCGCGTGTGCAGCCCGCTTTTTGGCAGGGCCGCTTCTGTCTGCAGGTCCGTGCCATGGCCGTAGAGGTTGTAAAAACGCGTGTCAAGATCGTAGTCGCCATAGGCCGAGAGTTTGCCCTTGTAGACATCGGCGGTGACATCGGTGAACTGCAGCAGGGAATTTTCGTAGTAGACCTTGCCCTCGACATTGGCAAAGTCAAGTCCCGGGATATGGAGTTCGTCCATCTCGATTTTGCCTGTGCCGATGGGATGCGAGATAGGGCCTGTGAAATACGTCGAGAGCGTCATTTTATCATGAATATTCATGCCAAAACCCAGGGAGGACGGGTCGATCTGATAGAGGACAAGTGCGAGATTGCACTCGGGCTCGGGTTCTTTTTGGAAGTCGACATAGCCGTTCAGGGCGATGGCATCGCCGATCATTGTACCGCCAAAGCCGCCGATGGATATATCCATGTTGAGCCTCTTATCGGTGTTGAGATCGACGGCCATTTGTACATGACTCATGAGATAATGGCGTTCACGATAGAAAATCTCGATGTGACAGTCGTGGGCATTGAGCTTCATTTTGAGTTTCTTGCCGGCCGCATTGAAATTCTGCCAGTTCTTCTGCATTTTCTGCTGCCGGTGCTCACGGCGCCACTGACCGACTGCCCGGCGCTGGGCAGCGTCGAGACTGGAAAGATTGACTTTTTCACGCCAGTCTTCCGGTTCTTTCTTGAGGTCGTCCATGTCGGGAGATGGGCGCACAAAGTCGACCTTCATGTCATCGGAGAAGTGAACGGAAATCGCCGCATTATTGACATTGAGCTCGCGGATTGTGGTGGATTTGAAATTTTTGGTGAGGACATCCCAGACATTGACGCGGAAGTCGCCGCTCGGAATTTCAAGGATCGTATTGCCCTCGGGGTCCTGCCAGGTGAGATTCGTGAAATAAACATGGCCCGTAATATCGGAAATCAGGCGTTCGACTTTTATCGTGCCGCGCAGCATGTCCTGATTGGCCATGGCATGGTTGAAAATCTGGGCAGCACCGCGGCTGATGATTTCCAGTGCGATGAGAATGGCGATACAGGTGCAAAGCAGTCCGAGCCCCAGCCGCTGCCAAAATTTTCGGCTGGGGCGCATGCTGGAAAAAGAAGGAAAGGTCATATGGCACCTCGAAATACTTTATTTATCTTGTCTTTTTACTTTGACTAATTGCCAGAATTGACTTTTTTCATGGTCTTATTCTATCATGGAAGGAGTTATTTTGAAAGATAGACAAAATTGATGAATCTGTGAAAATTTTCTGCAGATGAGATACATTCCTGCTTAGATGTGTTATGATATAGATAGGATAAAGATACGGAATACGGGATATCCGAAGTAGGGAATATCGGAAAGGAAGAGACGCGTGAGACGAATCTGCTGTTTGGGCCGGTTTTGCCTGGCTGTGACGATAGGACTGGGGGCTGCGGCCATGCCGTTTGAGACTGCCGAAGCTGCACCCATTCCCCTGCGCGGGATCATCGAAGGCTTTTACGGCACGCCGTGGCAGATGCAGGAACGCCTTGACATTCTTTCGTTCGCCCATAAGTCGGGCTATAATGCCTATATCTATGCGCCGAAGGATGACCCGTATCATCGTGAAAAGTGGCGTGAGCCATACCCTGCCGATAAACTTGCGGAGCTCGGGCAGCTCGTAAAGCAGGCCAAGAAGGAGAACGTACATTTTATTTTTGCCGTTTCGCCCGGCCTTGACGTTTCCCTGCATGGCTATAAGAGCCTGCAGGATGAAGAGAAGATGCTCATAAAGCTTGAGTCGCTGTACAGCCTTGGCGTACGTGACTTTGCCATCTTCTTTGATGATATCAAAGATAAGGACGGAGCAGGTCAGGCCGCGTTCCTCAACCACATCTATGCGCGGATGAAACTGCGCCATGGAGACCTCGGCAATTTCCTGACGGTGCCGACCGAGTATTTCTATGAGGATATGGTTACGGCAGAGGGAACGCGCAAATCTTATACCGATGCGTTTGCCAAAAATCTGAATCCGCATATTCTCGTGCTGTACACGGGGGAGGGTGTGGCCAAGGCACCTTTGACGGATGCTGAGCTTGAGAAGGCCGATAAGCTTTACGGCCGCGCCCTTGGCGTCTGGTGGAATTATCCGGTCACGGATTATATGGAAAACAAGCTGGCCCTGGGGCCTATGGACGAACTGCCGAAAAAGGGGCTGCCCGCTGTTTTCTTCAATCCCATGAAGTATGAGGCCCTTTCCAGGATTGCCCTTGCCACAGGGGCTGATTATGCCAAAGACCCTGCCCATTACAGCCCTGAAAAATCATGGCAGCAGGCCGTCTGTAAGCAGTATGGGCCCGCAGCGCAGGATATGCTGCTTTTTGCGGCCAATTCCCGCCATCTTGAGAACGACTGGGCCAATATCGGTCTGCCCGATGACCCGGATTTCCAGCAGAAGGCGGCAAAAATGTGGCAGTCGTGGCCAAATGGCAGGACATTTGCCGAGGACTATCAGGCTGTGGCGGAAGCCGTCAAAATGCGTCAGCGTTCTGCTGTGAAACTGCAGCAGAACCTTCCGCCTGCGGTGCTGGACGAGTGCCGCCCGCAGCTTTTGCAGTATGGCAGACTGGCCGATGCGTCGGAGACAGCCCGGCTGCTCCTGTCGGCAAAGAAGCAGGGCAAGGCGGTGCAGGTGCGCAGCCTGCAGCAAAAACTTGCCTATGAAAAAAAGGTCATCGAGCAGCATAAAAAAGAAGCAACGCTGAGCGAACAGGCCATGGGCGCGTTTATTCAAAGGGCCGAGGCCGCTGAGACTGCGGCGGGGAGTGTGCATGATGCGGAGTAAAGAACAGGAAAACAAACGCCGGCAGCGCCGGCGCAAAAAACAGCTCGAACGGGCCATCCGCGCGCAGTCGGTAAACTTGGAAACACTTGGCGGCCTGACGCCGCGGGCCGTCGTTTCCTTCGACCTTGAGATGGCAGGCGCTTTTCCGGATGATATCATCGAGATCGGAGCCATCCGCCTGCCGCTCGGCCGCGATACTATCGAGGTATTTCGCCGTCTGATACGGCCGCGCACGTTCATCAACCGCGCCGTGCGCAATATGACGGGGCTGACAAAGGAAGCACTGCGCGACAAATCGACGCTCGATGTCATCCTGCCGGAATTTCTCGATTTTGTCGACCCGGAAGATCTCGTCGTGGGCCATGCCATCGGCGACAACGACCTTCTGAGCATCAATCTCGCTCTTATGCGCATGAACCGCAAGAACGGCACGAATATCCTTTTCTGTCCGCGCTATCTCGACACGGTGCGTCTGGCGCAGATGCTCCTGCCCAAGCGCAAAAAGTACAATCTTGTCGACCTGCTGGCCTCGTATGGCTGGCATCCGCGGCAAAAACACCGCGCCTTTGAAGATGCCCTGTCATCTTACGTTTTGCTGGAGTGCCTGCTGCAGGGGAGAAAGGAGAAGCCGGCCTGGCTGCCGGAACTCTTTACGCGCAAAGGCGGGGAAAAACTCGTCCATTCATACCTCACGTATGAAAAGCCGACGGATGGAAATGACGCTTGATTTGTATGATTGTACAAATATTTTTGTACGAACATATGATGGTCTTGTCTTTCCGAAATGGACGGAAACGACTATAATAATAGATGAAGGGGGTAGGTTGGCAGCCTTCGGGCTTTATCTTGCCGGCTCCGGTCATGTCCATTGATTTGAACGCCAACCACAAGTCAACGCGATGGGAGCCGGCGCCCTTCGACCGGACTCATAGGGACTGCTGCAGGACTGTGGCAGTCTTTTTTATTGCCAAAAATGTATGCTTCTGATACAATGATAGTCAAACTCTTTGATAAATCGTATTTATTTTATGTTAGCTTGATGGCTAAAGAATGTGAGGCTTGGCAGATATGATTGGTGAATTACCGAGCATTCAGCAGATGGAATGCTTCATCATTTATGGCAGGGTGCAGAATTTTACGCGGGCAGCAAAAGAGGCGAATATCACGCAGTCCGCATTCAGCGCGCAGATGAAGAACCTCGAGAACACGCTTGGCGTGGCCCTGATTCAGCGCTCGAAGCGCGGCAGTCATCTGACAGAAGCGGGAGAAAAGTTCCTGAAGAGCATCACGGCGTGGATGGACGGGCTGCACCGCATTGTTTACGAGCTGCAGAATATAGATGAAACGCAGCCGGTCGAGCTCAATGTCGGCATCCTGCGGACACTCGGCGATATCCAGATGAACCGCCATATCGCGCATTTCCGTCAGACGAACAAGAATCTGCGCTTCAACATCTTTGACCTTGAGACCGACCAGATCAACCGCGCGCTGCGCGATGACCGGCTCGATGTCGTCTCGACGTATTTTGCGGAGGACAGCATGCCGGAAGGCTCTGCCGACGAATTCGAGAACGCGCATTTCTGCTGGGACAATCTCGTCTATTATGCGCCTTTGCTGCAGCCTGCCTCTGCTTTGGTCACGCGCGAAGAGATTTTAGGCGAACCCATTGTCATTTATCCGAAGAATTACTTTATGAACAAGACCTTTCGGCGTTATTTTCAGGGCGTCGATGCGGGCATCAGGCCGGTCGTCTCAGCCCGGCTTTCCACGCCGTACGCGATGGTCTATTATTGCCAGCAGAACGAAGCGGGGGCCCTGCTGCCGGAACGCCTTTTAAAGACCCTTGGCTGTAAGGACGGCTGGTATGAGCTCGCGGAGCCGCTGCGCGCCGATGCCTGCCTGCTCTACAAGAAGAACAGCCCCAAGATCCGGCAGATTCGCGCTTACGTCAATTATGTGCTCGCAAGCTTTGCCGCAGAGCAGGATAAGCGAAAAGAATGATTTCTATCGTCAACGATTACTGTAAGATATGGAACTGATAGAAAACAGGAATTTTTTTAGCAGTACAGAGGGAATCTTCCTGCTAAAAGAGTGTAAAACTCCAGAGGAGACGGACGCTGTTATGCATGCCATGCACAGCAGCGCGGAATTTGAGAAATATCGATTTCATCGATAATGAATGATGCATGTTATCTATTTTTACGATAACATGCATCTTTTTTATGCGCTATACAAAATGATACGGCCCTATTATAATCTAGAACCATAACATATATAAAATATTTATTCTTCATAAGAAAGGTCGTTGGTCTTATTTATGGCTTCTACAGCTTCCGCAACTGCCAAAACTGCTAAACCAAAGTTATGGACAAAAGGTTTCATTCTTGATACGCTTGTAAATTTCCTGATTTATATCATCTATTATATGCTGATGGTCATCATCGCTTCGGAGGCCATTCATTCGCTGAATGCTTCGATGAGTGAGGCTGGCCTCGCTTCCGGCATTTTCATTCTCGGCACGCTCGTTGCCCGCCTTTTTGCCGGCCGTTCCGTTGAACTCTACGGCCGCAAGAAAATGCTCTTTGCCGGCATCATCTTCTACCTCGTGACGACGTTCATGTATTTCGGCATTCACTCAATGGCCATGCTTTTTGTCGTCCGCTGCCTCAATGGTATCGGCTACGGCATTGCTTCGACGGCCACGAGCACGATTGTCTCGACGATGATTCCGGCAGAACGCCGCGGCGAGGGCATCAACTATTATGCCCTGAGCATGAGCCTCGCAGCCGCCATCGGCCCGTTCATCGGCATGCTCATGCAGCAGATGTTCCCGTTCAACGATATCGTTTACTTCTGCATCGGCATGATTGTCGTCTGCCTCGGTGCTGCTGCTGTCATGCATGTTGACGAAATGGAACTCACGGCCGAGCATCGCGCTGCCCTGAAGGAAATCCACATCGCCAACTTCCTTGAGCCGAAAGTCTGGGCCATCTCGGTCGTCGCATTCTGTGTTGCCGTCTGCTACTCGAGCGTCCTGAGCTTCCTCGCATCCTATGCAGCTGAGCTCCAGCTCATGACGGCCGGTACGCTGTTCTTCGTTGTTTATGCTCTTGCCATCACGATTGCCCGCCCGATTGCCGGTGTCATGTTTGACCGCAAGGGTGAGGACTTCGTCATGTATCCGACGTATGCCTGCCTCGCTATCGGCCTTCTGCTGCTGTCCATTACGACGCAGAGCTGGATGATGCTCGTCGCCGGTGTCTTTGTCGGCCTTGGCTACGGCACGTTCATGTCGAACGGCCAGGCCATCTGCGTCAAGCTCGTTAAAGAAGTCCGCATCGGCGTTGCCGTCTCGACGTACTTCATCGCGCTGGACCTCGGCCTCGGCGTTGGCCCGTACATGCTCGGTGCTTTTAAGGAATCTCTCGGCTTCCAGGGCATTTACTTCGCTGTCGGCGTTGCTGCTGTCGGCTGCGCTGCCCTGTACTACATCCTCTATGCCCGCCGCCGCAAGACGCAGGCTGATGAAGAAGCTGAGCTTGAGAAAGCCATGGAAGAGGAGCTCGAGAACAGCGAGGAATTCGCTTAATTCGTTCCCCTTGCCGCCTGACTGCGTCCCCCGCAGATGGGCAGCATCATAATAAACCCCAAAAAGACAGCCCGCCATCTTCTTTTCCCGATGATGGCGGGCTGGTTTTTATATCAGGACTGCAGGGCTGCGGGATCCTGTGCGAGGATGGGGGCGAGGGCCTGATCATCCGGTGTGATATAGAGCGTTTTCTGATTCGTGAAGATGACGAAGCCCGGCTTGCTGCCCGAAGGCTTCTTGACATAGCGGACTTCCGTGTAGTCAACGGGGATTTTTGAAGAGCCGCGGGCCTTGCTGAAATGGGCGGCGAGGCTCGCAGCGAGCAGAATGTCCTCTGCGGAAGGCTCGGCGCCGCCATTTTGCAGGACGACGTGGGAGCCTGGAATATCCTTGGTATGGAACCAGGTGTCGTTGAAGCGGGCCGTTTTGAATGTCAGCTTGTCGTTCTGGTAGTTGTTTTTGCCAACAAGGATGTCCGTGCCATCCGGCGCCTTGAAGTGGAAAGGATGGGCGGGCTTATCATTGTTCTTTTTCTTCGGTTTTTCGCGCAGGTACCCCGAAACGATGAGTTCGTTGTGGATTTCCGCAATCTCGGCAAGGCTCGAGGAGGCCAGAAGCGAGGCTTCAATGCTCTCAAGATACGCGATGTTGTCCTCGCATTCGCGGCGCTGAACCTGCAGGAGTTCCTGCGCGCGCTTGAGCTTATCGTATTTTTTATAGCAGGCCTGCATATTCTCGACGAGTGTCAGGCGCTGGTCGAGGGGAATTGTGATGGTTTCGCCTGTTTCGCTGTAAATATTTGGCACCGTGACGCTGGCATCTTCGCGGTCCTTGAATTGATACTGGTATGTCATGAGATTGTCGCCGCGTACCTTGAATTCCTCGGCATTTTCCGCTGCGGCGATTTCCTCATCGAGTTTGACGAGTTTATTCTCGGCGCGGTTCAGTTCGTTTTTGACAAGTTTGCGGAAGCGGTCCTTGTCCGGAAGGACATAGGAGCCTAAGAGACTGTCGGCCTTTTCAAGCATGGCGCTGATGGTCGGGAAGGAAAGGACCGTGGCGTCCGGCAGGTAATGCAGCGGGAAGGACGCCATGGCGAGGACCTTGTTGTTTTCGCCGAGCAGCAGCACGGCCTCGCTTTTTTCCGTGGCGGCTGTGCGGATTTCCGCAAGGCCCTGACGGACGGCCGCAAAGTCGGACTCGTCGAGTTTCTCGATGCGGATGGATGGCGCGAGTCCCGCTGAAAAGCAGACTTCTTTTGCGGAAACCGGACCAAAGCCCATGCAGGCGGCGAGCAGGGCCTTGTCGAGGCGCAGGCTGCCGTCTTTCTTGACGATGGCCATGATGGCGTCGAGGTCATCCGTAAAGAGGTCGAGTTTATCCTGTCCGGGCGGCAGCTCGTAGGCCTGACCGGGAAGGACCGTGCGCACACGGCTGCTGTTTGCGCCGATTTTTCTCAGGGCATCGATGATCTGGCCATCCTGCACGAGGATGATGTTGCTGTATTTGCCCATGAGCTCGAGTACAAGCGTCTTCGTCACGATGCGTCCGCCGGCAGCCAGCGAGTCGATGTCGATGAGCAGCAGGCGGTCGAGCCCGTGCTGGCGGATTTTCGCGATGCGTCCCGTCTCAATCTGCTTGCGCAGGACCATGCAGAAGACGGGAGGCTCGGGCGGATTCTCGAGATTCTTCTCTAGAAGATGGGCAGACGGATTCTGCGAGTTGATGGAGATATGCAGAAGGAAATTCTGTCCGGGCTGACGCACGGACAGGATGATGGATTGTTTATTTGGCTGGGTGATCTTGTCAATGCGGCTGCCGGCGAGTGCGTCGTTGAGCTCGCGTGTCAGCGGGTGCATCGAAAAGCCGTCAAGACTCATGATAAATTCCTCGTTCTTTCTTTAGACTGTTTCCTTCTATTATAATAGGAAAGAAACCGCTTGTATAGTCTCAGGAGAGAGCCGGATAAAAGAACCTGAGTACGGAAAGGGCTTGCAAGATGTGTGCAAAACAAGTACAATAAAAAGATGAAGTAATTATGAGGAGGGACGTATCTCATGAAATTCTCGAAATGGCAGGGCTGCGGCAATGATTTTGTCCTGATTGACTGCTTTAAGGAAAACGTCAAAGATTTTGCAGCCTTTGCGAAAAAAGCCTGCGACCGCCATTATGGCATCGGCGGCGATGGTGTGCTCTATGTGCTGCCGTCCGACAAAGCCGATTTTCGCATGCGCATTTTCAATACGGATGGCAGCGAGGCGGAGATGTGCGGCAACGGCATCCGCTGCTTTGCGCGCTATCTCCATGATTACGGCCTGACGGATAAAGTCGAGTTTACCGTCGAGACCGGTGCGGGCATTCTTGTACCGCATCTGCAGATGGAAAATGGCAGAGTCACGGGCGTGCGCGTGGATATGGGCGAGCCTGTTCTCGAGGGAGATAAAATTCCGGTCAAAGGTTTTGGACTGAATCGCGTCATCAATGAAGACCATAAAGTCAAAGGCAAGACGTATAAGATGACCTGTGTTTCGATGGGCAACCCGCACTGCGTCATTTTTGTCGAGGACGCCGAGAATTTCCCGATTTATGAGCTCGGCCCGTCGTTTGAGTCGCATCCTTCTTTCCCGCGCAAGACGAATACGGAATTCGTCGAAGTCAAAGACCGCAGCCATGTGCGCATGCGCGTCTGGGAACGCGGCGCTGCCGTGACGCTGGCCTGCGGCACGGGCTCCTGCGCTACGGCCGTGGCCGGCGTGCTGACAGGCCGCACGGACCGCAAAGTCGAGGTCCAGCTCGATGGCGGCAAACTCGTCGTCGAATGGGATGAAAAGACAAATCACGTCTTCATGACCGGCCCGGCAGAACTCGCCTTTACCGGTGAAATCGCAGACTGAGCGTTTTTGCGGTTGGCAAAGCTGCACAATAGAATCGATTGGAAGGAAGATACTGCATGATTAAAAGTATGACCGGTTTTGGCTCGGCAGCGGGCGAGAATCAGGATTACAAAGTCACGGTCGAACTCAAGGCCGTCAATCAGCGCTTTCTGGAGATTGCCTTTCACGAGCCGCGTCAGCTCACGGTTTTTGAGGATAAGCTGCGAAAATGCATCCGCCAGACGGCCGCGCGCGGCAAGGTCGATGTCTTCATTAATTACCTTGACAAGCGTGAAAAGGCAGCAGCCATTCACGTTGACAAATCCCTCGCCAAGGCCTATCATGCGTCTCTTGATGAGCTCAGCGATTTTCTGCACCTTGCACGTCCGGATGATGTCATGCAGGTGGCATCGTATCCCGATGTCCTGCAGGTTGTCGAAGAGGATGAGCTGGAGGGCTTCGAGCCGCTGCTTTTAGAGACCGTGCAGAAAGCCCTGACAGGCTTTGACGCGATGCGTCAGGCGGAGGGCGAAAACATCGGCCGTGATTTCCTCGTGCATCTCACGGAACTCGAGAAGGGTGTGGCAAAGCTCAAGGAGCTGGCCCCACAGATTGTGCAGGGGTACCGCGAACGCCTGCAGAAAACTCTCGAGGAGCTTTTGTCCGCACAGGATATCGACGAGACGCGTATCATTCAGGAGACAGCCATCTATGCGGACAAAGTCAACTACACGGAAGAAGTCGTGCGGCTCGGCAGCCATTTTCAGCAGTTCCGCGCCATCCTCGCGGGAGCAGAAGGCCCCATTGGCCGCAAACTCGATTTTCTCATTCAGGAAATGAATCGCGAGACGAATACGATTGCCTCGAAGGCAAACAGCTCTGAGGCAGCTCAGCTTGTCGTCGATATGAAAAGTGAAATCGAAAAACTGCGTGAGCAGGTACAGAACATTGAATAAGCATATGATATAGTCCCTATATTATATAGAAGTACATGAACTGAGTGGAGGAGGAACCACCATGGATATCAAATTAATCAACATCGGCTTTGGCAATATCATCTCCTCGAATCGCATCGTTGCGATTGTAAGTCCGGAATCGGCACCCATCAAACGCTTTGTCCAGGAAGCACGCGACTGCGGCCGCCTGATTGACGCCACGTATGGCCGCCGCACGCGCGCCGTCATCGTCATGGACAGCGACCATGTCGTCCTGTCGTCCGTTCAGCCGGAGACCATCACGCACCGCATCGTTGTGGATATGGATGAAAAGGATACGGCCAAGGGAAATAAAAAAGGAAAAGATGAGGTAGAATGAGCAAAGGTTTATTGATTGTTGTATCAGGCCCTTCGGGTACGGGCAAGGGCACGGTCTGTGCGGAACTTTTGTCGAGCACGCCGGAACTTGCTTACTCCATTTCGGCCACGACGCGCCAGCCGCGTGACGGTGAGGTCGACGGCAGGAACTATTACTTTTTGGAGAAGGAAGAGTTCGAGCGCAAGATCAGCGAGGGGGACTTCCTCGAGTATGCCAATGTCTACGGCAATTATTACGGCACGCCGCTCGGCAAGATTGAGGAGCGCCGCGAGGCAGGTCAGGACATCCTGCTGGAAATCGATACGCAGGGAGCGCTCAATGTCATGAAAAAGTGCCCCGATGGTCTCTTTATTTTCCTGCTGCCGCCGTCCCTGCCGGAACTTGAACGCCGCATCCGCGGCCGCGGCTCGGAGACAGAGGAATCGCTGGCACGCCGCCTCGGCTCCGCCCGCAAGGAAATTGAAATCGGCCGTCAGTATACATTTGTTGTCATCAATGACACGGTACAGAGGGCAGTCGGCCGCATCAAGGCCATCATGACCGCAGAGCACTGCCGCCGTGACAAAGAAGATATGATCAATGAGGTGTTGGAGAAATGAAAACGAATAACGTAGAGATGAGCATGGTCAATCCGTCTACGGATGCCCTGATGAAGAAAGTGGACAGCCGCTACGGTCTCGTCGTCCTCGCAGCAAAGCGCGCCCGCCAGCTGCTCGACGGTGCGGAGTGCAAGGCTACGAAGGCCCGCTCGACGAAGAACGTGACGAACGCACTGGAAGAAATCGTTGAGGGCAAGATTTCGTACAAGCTCGATATCGACGAATAATAAGAGGGTTATGCGCTATGGAAGCTTCTGCGCTTCAGGCCCTTGCGGGCAGGAAAATCATCCTCGGCGTCACGGGCGGCATTGCTGCCTATAAGGCCGTAGAAATCACAAGCCGCTTGAAGAAAGCCGGTGCCGAGGTTCACGTCATCATGACGCGCGGCGCCGAGAATTTCGTCACGGAGCTGACATTCCGCGAAATCAGCGGCCAGCCGGTTACAACGGATATGTGGGCAAAAGTCGCCCATTACCATGTCGAGCACATCGCTCTGGCGAATCTTGCCGATGCTGTGCTGATTGCGCCGGCCACGGCCAATGTCATAGCAAAGGCTGCCTGCGGCCTTGCCGATGACATGCTGACGACGACTTTGCTCGCGACCAAGGCACCCGTGTTTGTCGCTCCGGCAATGAATACGAATATGTACGAAAATCCCGTCACGCAGCGCAATCTGCGCGAACTCGCCGCGCGCGGCTTCCATCTCATTGAGCCGGACAGCGGCATGCTGGCCTGCGGCGTATCGGGCAAGGGCCGCCTGCCCGAGCCTGCTGACGTTGTCGGCATTCTGGCAGATTTCTTCGCGAAGGGACAGGAGCTTGCCGGCAGAAAGATTCTAGTGACGGCCGGCGGCACCATTGAGCCTTTGGACCCTGTGCGCTATCTTGGCAACCGTTCGACGGGCCGCATGGGCTATGCGATTGCTCAGCAGGCAGCAAACCGCGGTGCCGAGGTCGTGCTCATTTCGGCGCCATCTGCTCTGTCTGCCCCGGCTGGCGTGCGCATCGTCCGCGTGGAGACGGCCCGCGAGATGCGCGAGGCTGTTCTGCGGGAATTTCCCGACAGCGACATTGTCATCAAGGCCGCTGCTGTGGCAGACTACCGGCCCAAGGTTGTGGCAGCCAACAAGATTAAGAAGCAGGAAGGGGAGTTCACGCTCGTCTTGGAGCGCAACCCCGATATCCTCTATGAGCTCGGTCAAAAAAAGACGCATCAGCTGCTCATAGGCTTCGCTGCCGAAACCACGGATGTCGAAACCTATGCCAGAAAAAAACTCGCGAAAAAGAACCTCGACTTCATTGTGGCCAATGACGTTTCGGAAGAGGGAGCCGGCTTTGGCGTCGAGACGAACCGCGTCAGGATTTTTGCCCGCGACGGGCAGGCGTGGGAGTATCCGCTGCTCTCTAAGATGGAGCTCGGCGGCATCATCCTCGACCATGTGGAAAAGCTGCTGAAGGCAAAATAAAAAAGGGCTGCCGCTTATGCGACAGCTCTTTTTCACAGACAGACTGATGAAGGCAAAATGCTTATTTTTTCTTCGTGTCAGCCTTGGCATTCTTGGCGTTATCCGTGTTGAGCGGTGCCAGAATGAAGGAATCGAGTTCACCCTTCTTGTTGAAGATGAGTTCGCAGCGGACAGCCTTCGTCTTGTCAAAGCTCATGAGATACGTCATCTGGTCGACATTGTCGAAGCGCGTCCAGGCAACGAAACGGGTCTCTTTGAGGCTGCCGAGTTCTTTTGCCATGCGCTGTTCTGCTTTCTGCAGGTCAGCGGCCTTGACGCTTTTCTTCGCCTCGGCACTCATCATGGCATAGGCACCGTTGGCATCTTTATTCGTCAGCATGGTGTTGATCCACTGCGTGGATACCGCTTCCTCGTTGGCGAAAGCCTGTGCATTCTGCGATGGCGCTGCCATGACGGTAGCCGGCAGAATCAGCAGGCAGAGCATCATAGCGATGATATAAAATTTTTTCATAAAAACACCTCCTGCTTGCCATTGTACCGCATTTTCAGCGGGTATGCAAAAAATAATGATACGATAGACTGGCAGACGCGGAAACTGTGAAAGCTGTAAAAGCTATATTGTTTGTCTGAGCCTGTCTGAGCAAGTGGCAGAGCGGGAGCAGGGAAGGAGAAAATGAGAGCTTTGCTCGAACAACTTTGTTTTACTATAGGAGGCCCTTTGACGGCCGGCTGCTGGAAAGTGGAAGCCGTCGTGCGCGAGCGCAGGGTCTATGTCGGCGCGGCGCAGGCGGCAAGTTTTGAAAATCTGCCCGCAAAGCTCGACACGGAAGAGCTGCCGGGCGGCCGCCGCTGGCTCCGCAAACTCGATAAACTGGCCATTGCCCAGCGCTGGCGCTCGCGCTTCTTTGCCGAAGAACAGCTTGCGGCCGATACGCACTGGACGCTTCTTTACAAGGAACTGGGCAAGCCGGCGCGCCATATCACGGGCTGCGGCGCTTTTCCGGAGAATTGGGCTACATTTATTGACTGCCTCAATGAGCTGCCGAATGTGGCTATTCAGCAGGAAAATCATCTCGAGTACGTCCGCTTCCTTTTGATTGAGACCGTGCCGGTACGGCAGGGACGCAGGCAGACCATGGTGGAGCTGCGCGAAAAACTCGTGCTGGACCGGCGCAAGCGCATGATTCTCTACAACCGTCATAAAGAGGATTTCGGCACGGAGCGTCATGCCTATGAACTGCCAAAGTCCGTCAGCCGCCTGCTCGATGAGCTCGATAAAATGGCACCGTTTGAATCGCGCCTGACGGCGCGCAATCTTTCGTCAGATGACAAGAGCGCACATCTCGTCGTCCGCTGGCAGCGCCATGACCGCGTGGAAGCAGGCTTAAGCTGTCATTACGATGCAGAGGACATGCCCGGGGACTGGAAGGTATTTTTGCAGGACCTGCATGAAGTCATGGGCGGCATCCACGGCCGTTTCTTTGCACCGGAACGCTTTGCGGCCGCGCAAAAGCAGCCGGCAGCCAATTGACACAGGCCTGCTTTCTGCCATACAGAGATGCAGAGAAGCTGCAGTGTACTGCAAAAGTTTGTTGACGGAGAAGAAAACTTAGAAAGAGAAGGGGAGAAGAGTTTATGCAGATTTCCAGTCGTTTTACAATAGCTGTCCATATTTTTGCCTGCATTGAGGCCTTTGGCAAAACGCACAAGCTTACGAGCGATTTCCTCGCCGGCAGTGTCAATGTCAATCCGGTCATCATCCGCAAGACGATGTCGCAGCTCCAGAAAGCCGGCCTCATCAAGGTCGCGCGCGGCACGGGCGGCATCAAGATCACGCGTCCCTTGAATGAAATCACGCTGCTCGATGTCTTCAAGGCAGTTGATGTGCTGGAACATGAGAGTTTGTTCCACTTCCATGAAAATCCGAATCCGGCCTGCCCGGTCGGCCGCAATATCCATCACATCCTCGATGGTCATCTGGAGTCTGCCCAGAGCGCGCTTGAACAGGACCTTGCGCATACGACGCTGGCAGATATCCAGCAGGAGACGCAGGCCTGCCTGCACCGCGATGCGGCGCAGACTGCGGGGCAGGAGTAACAGCGGATGAATAAAGTTGCACAATTCCTGCGGACGCGGCAGCCGCTGGTGTTTTTGCTGGCCCTTATCGTGCTCGTGCTGGCCGGCAACGGCCAATTGGCCATCACGGATCCCGTGGAATCCAATTACGCGCTGACGGCGAAGGAGATGCTGGCCTCAGGCGATTATATCTCGCCGCGCATCTACGGCAATTATTGGTATGATAAACCGATTTTCTTTTATTGGGAGCTTTTGGCGGCTTTTTCAGCCTTTGGCGTGAATGAATTTGCCGCCCGCTTTTTCCCTGCGGTCTTTTCGGTGCTCAATGTGCTGGAGACCTATTATTTTGCGCGGAAGCTTTATGATAAAAGCACGGCCCTGCTCTCGGCCTTGATTTTCGGCACGACGACGGCGTTTTTCTATCTTTCGAAGGCCGTCATCACGGACATGACGTTTGTCTTTTTCTTTAATGCTGTACTCATTGCCTTTTTCCTCGCTTACAGGAGCGGCCGGCGCAGCCTCTATGTACTGGCCTTTCTCTTTTCGGGGCTGACTGTCCTGACGAAAGGGCCGATTGGCTTTTTGCTGCCGGGCTTTATCCTGCTCGTCTTTCTCTGTGTCAGGCGGCGTCCCAAAGAGCTTTTGCGCATGAAGTGGTTTTCCGGCATGGCCGTTTTCCTGCTCGTGGGCGGCTCGTGGTACTACGTCATGTACCGGCTGCACGGCATGGACTTCATCGATACGTTCTTTGGCGTGCATAATTTCCTGCGTGCGCGCGTCGCCGAGCATGCCCGCGATGATGTCTGGTTCTACTACATCCTGATTTTCCTGCTGGGCTTTTTGCCGTGGTCGTTTGTCGTACTCTGGCAGGTGAAAAAACGCTGGCAGGAGCTCAAGGCCCGCGTCAAGGAGAGGTCTTTCAGCGAGGGTGCGTTGTTTCTCTTCATCTGGGCCCTGCTCGTCCATCTCTTTTTCCAGTGCATGGCCACGAAGTACGTCACGTACACGCAGCCGGCCTTTCTGCCGATGGCGATTCTCGCCGGACGCCTGCTGAAGGACCATGTGACTTTCGTGAAAAGACTGGCCCTTGCTTCGTATTTCGTTTATTTTGTCCTGCTCTTCGCGGCTGCCATTCCGCTCTGCGCGCAGCAGTCGGGCAGGGATGTGGCGGCAGCATTAAGAAATCTTAATCCGGAGCATCACCTTGTCGTTAACTACGGCGATTATAATAATGACCGTATCCATTATCGGACCTCGACGGTCTTCTACTATGGCGAAAATATCCCCGAACTCATCGGCAAAAGGGAGCTTGCGGAGATTCAGCCGGGCGGCATGAGCTGGAATGCCAAGAATGTCATGCCGTTCCTCGCTTATGAAGACCTGCCGCCCGAAACGACCGTTTACATCCTCTGTGAGACGCCGCGCCTGCCATTTTTGCGCGGCCGTCTGCAGGACAGCGCGCTGGAAGTCGTAGATGAACAGCACGGCACGTCCATCGTCAAGGCTGTTGTGCCGGCCCGCCGCACGGAGGAAGAGAAAAACTAGAAGAAGGGAAGCCCTTAGGCATGAAGAGCATAAAGAAAAGAAGATTATCCATCGTTGTACCGGTTTATAACGAAGAGGACAATTTGCAGCATTTTTACGAAGCCGTCAAAAAAGCTATGGCCGGTCTTGATTTCGATTGGGAAATCATCTTTGTTGACGATGGCTCGCGCGACAAGAGCCGCGCTATCCTGCATGAACTGGAGCACGAAGACCATCATGTCCAGCCGATGTTTCTGGCGCGCAACTACGGCCATCAGCTCGCGCTGACCTGCGGCCTCGACCATGCGGACGGCGATGTCGTCATCACGATGGACGGCGATATGCAGCATCCGCCCGAACTCATCCCGACGCTTTTGAAGTACTGGGAAGACGGTTATGAAGTCGTGCAGACCATCCGCGATGCGACAAAGGATGCCTCATGGCTCAAACGGACGACCTCGGCAGGCTATTACAAATTCCTCAACCTCATCTCCGAAGTGCCCGTACAGCCGGGCGGCTCGGATTTCCGCCTGATGGATCACAAGGCCGTCGTGGCCTTCCGCCGCTACCGCGAGCATGCGCGTTTTATCCGCGGGCTCATCGGTGCGATGGGATTCCGTCAGAAGCAGCTGCATTTCACGGCGCCGCCGCGCTTTGCCGGTGTTTCGAAGTTTTCGCCGCGCAAGATGTGGCGCCTTGCCGTCGACGGCGTTTTCACGTGTTCGACGTTTCCGCTGCGCCTCGGCCTTTACTTCGGCATGGCCAGCCTTATCGCGAGTGTCTTTGCCTTCATCTATGTATTGTATGAAACGCTTATTGAGGAGAGTACGACGGCCGGCTGGCCGACAATCATGGCCTGCATCCTGTTTTTTGGCGGCATGCAGCTTTTGATTCTCGGCATCATCGGCGAATACCTCGGCCGTACGTACGAAGAGACGAAACGCCGTCCGCTGTATCTTCTGGAGCGCGGCAAGCCTGAAGACCTTGTGCATGGCCTTGACGATGCGGATGAGGCCGAGAAAGCAGAGGAACCTGCGGGAAAGGGGAAGCCCCTGCATGAAGTTTAATTTCGAGGCCATCAAGCATCACTTTTTTACGCGGGCGTTTCTGCTCTTTCTCGTCGTCGGCTGCATCAATACGTTTCTCTGCAGCTTTCTGGCGAAAATCATCGAACCACTCGTTGCAGGCGATGCCAATCTCGCCTTTAATATCGGCTACATCCTTTCGAATATCAATGCGTATCTTTTAAACAGCGTCTTCGTCTTCCCGACAAAGATGAGCCTTGTGCGCTATGTAAAATTCTTCCTTTCCTATGTGCCGAACTACATCATCCAGAATATCATTGTCTTTGTTGTCTACAATTTGATGGGGCTGCCGTCGCTTGCGAGCTACCTGATTGCCGCCATCCTCGGCGTGCCGATTACGTTCCTGTTCGTCAAGATCTTTGCGTTCGGACGCAAATAAGGACCGTAAAAAATACAGAAGTGTGACTTTGGTCACAGACGCATAGTAAAATGCTATGTTATCTTGATAAAGCAAAGAGTAACTGACCAGCAAATGGAGGTTCCTGCATATTCTGCAGGAGTCTCTATTTTTTTACCCTAAAACAGGAAAGATATCGACAGGAGAGAAAAAATGGAATTTGACAATCGCAATGAAAAATGGAAATACGAAAAAGACGGTCTGGAAATTTTCAAGGACCTCGCAAAGTTAGCAAAGAAGGAATTCAAGGAGATCGACCCCGGCGATGTGGAACGCCTCAAATGGGCTGGCATCTATGCCCAGCGGCCGCGCGACGGTCATTTCCTCGTGCGCGTCAAGCTGCCGTCGGGGCAGGTGACAGCAGCGCAGGCAAAAGTCCTGGCGGACTTAGCGGAAGAATACGGCAAAGGCGAAATCCAGATTACGATTCGTCAGGCCGTGCAGATTCATAACATCACCTTAAAAGATGCGCTTGACATCCTGCCGCGTCTTGAAGCAGTCGGCCTGAGCTCGGTCGAGGCCTGCGGCGACGTGCCGCGCACGATTCTCGGCAATCCGCTTGCAGGTATCGACGCTGAAGAGCTCCTCGACACGCGCCCCATCGTTGAAGAAGTCTTCCGCTTCTTCCTCGGCAATCCGGAATTTTCCAATCTGCCGCGCAAACTCAAGATCTCGATTTCGGCCAATCCGCATGACGCAGGTTTTGCGCGCATCAACGACCTCGCCTTTGTGCCGGCAAAACTTGACGGGGAAGCAGGCTTCCATGCCTACATCGGCGGCGGCCTTTCGGCAGAGCCGTATCTCGCGAAAAAACTGCCGTTCTTCATCCATCCGGAAAATGTCCTGAAAGTCGCGCAAGCTGCAGCCACGCTGTTCCGCGATGAAGGCTACCGCGAAAAGCGCACGCACTGCCGTCTGAAATTCCTCGTCGATGACCTCGGCATCGAGGCCGTGGCGGCAAAAATCGAGGCCCAGACGGGAGAACTGCCGCGCGGCGGCGAAGAAGTCACGAAAGGCTGGAACTACGGCCGTTTCTATGGCGTCCATGACCAGAAACAGGCAGGCCTCGTCTACGTCGGACTGCATCTGCCAAACGGCCATGTACAGGCCAAAGACCTCGCACATTTTGCCGAACTTGCAGAAACATTCGGTCAGGGCCGCCTGCGCACGACCAATTCGCAGAACCTCATCCTGACGGACATTCCTGCAGAGAAGGCAGAAGAACTCACTGCCGACGAAATCTTTACGCGCTATCCGCTCGCGCCGGGCTTTTTCACGGGCTATGCTTCCTCGTGCACGGGCAATGCTTACTGCAACTTCGCACCGATTGAGACGAAATACCGCCTGCAGAAACTGGCTCTGGCCATGGAAGATGAATTCCCCGCCATCGGCCTGCCCCTGCGTATCAACCTTACGGGCTGCTCTCATGCCTGTGCCCAGCCCCAGCTGGCCGACATCGGCCTCACGGGCGGCCGCGCCAAAGTCGGGAACGAAATCGTCCCGGTCTATACCCTGCAGCTCGGCGGCCATCTCGGCCCGCATGCCGCTTTTGCGAAAAAACTCGAGGGAAAAATTCCTGATAGCCAGCTCGAAGCCTGCGTCAGGGCTTTGATTCAGCACTATCTGAATCTGCGCAAAGCAGGCGAATCGTTCCATCAGGTCATTGCCCGCACCGATATATCTGTATGGCAGAACCTTGTCAATCCATACAAAGCAAGCTGAAAAAATCTATTGTAATTGCCAACGAAACGGTCTATAATAAAAAAGTATTATAATTTCATAGCTGGGGAGCTTGCGGACAGAGCTTAAAAATTTGTCAAAGCAGGCTGAGAGGGAATTCACGATTCCGACCCATGACCTGATTTGGACAATGCCAACGTAGGAAACCAGCGTGTGCAAGCGCAATTTGCAAAATACATCAGAAAATGATTGAAATGCAAGCATCAGAGGGAATGCCCAAACGGGCATTCCTTCTTTTTTTGAGCAGTGCAGAAGAGGTGACGATATGGTAACAATCAATGGAGAGCCGCAGGCAAAAGCGGGCGTGCTGCTGCCGGATTTTTTGGAGGAAGCCGGCTATGACAGCCGTGCCGTGGCCGTCGAGTACAACGGTGAGATTCTCGCGAAAGAGGATTACGCAGCGACGCGCCTGAAAGACGGCGATGTCGTGGAAGTCGTCTGCTTTATGGGCGGCGGCTGCTGAGAAAGGGGCCCACAGGCTTTTGGTCTTTAACATGTTTACCTTATAGTACTTATATTATGGAAAGAAGCGACATAAATGGAACAGCATAACGAAAGCAAGAACAATAAGAGTGAAAATCTGGAAGCAAAGATGGCAGAAGACGCTTTGGTGCTCGGCGGCCATAAATTTCATTCGCGCTTTATCTTAGGTTCCGGTAAATATTCGCTGCAGCTCATCGATGCGGCCGTGCGCTACGCCGAAGCCGAGCTCATTACGGTGGCCGTGCGCCGCGCCAACACGAAGGAAAAGGAAAACATCCTCGACTACGTGCCGAAGACCGTGACGCTGCTGCCGAATACCTCGGGCGCCCGTACGGCGGAGGAGGCCGTGCGCATCGCACACCTCGGCAGGGCCCTTGGCTGCGGCGATTTTGTCAAAGTCGAGATCATGCGCGACTCGAAATACCTGCTGCCGGACAACAACGAGACCATCCGCGCGACGGAAACGCTCGCCAAAGAGGGCTTTGTCGTCCTGCCGTACATGTATCCGGACCTCTACGCCGCCCGCAGCCTCAAGGAAGCCGGCGCCGCTGCCATCATGCCGCTCGCCGCGCCGATTGGCTCGAATAAAGGCCTCGCGACGAAAGAATTCATCCAGATTCTCATCGACGAGATGGACCTGCCAATCATCGTCGATGCCGGCATCGGCAAGCCGTCGGAGGCCTGCGAGGCCATGGAGATGGGCGTTGCTGCCATCATGGCGAACACGGCTCTCGCGACGGCCGGCAATGTGCCGCTGATGGCCTCGGCTTTTCGCGATGCGATAAAGGCCGGCCGCAAGGCGTATCTTGCTGGCCTCGGCCGCGTGCTGCAGCGCGGCGGCGCCGCTTCCGACCCATTGACTGGTTTTTTGCGCTGATAGGGGGGGGAGAAAAAATGAGCGAGAAAAAAGAAAATCATTTCTTCATTGACTCCGACAAACTCAGCGAAAAGGCCCTCGCGAAGAAACACCGCCTTGAGACGGACCCTTCGTGCCGCACGAACCCGATGGACTATCTGCCGGATATGGAGCAGATTCATTCGGACGTGCGCAACAAGGTCATCTCGGCCATGAACGCCTATGACCCCGACACCTACACGATTCTCGACGCGAAAAGGGCTCTTGAGCACGAGACCTGCACGATTGAGGACTTCAAGGCCCTGCTCTCGCCGGCCGCCGCGCCGCTTCTTGAGCAGATGGCGGAGCGCGCGAGCCGCGAGACGAGCCGTCATTTCGGCAATACGGTCTACCTCTTTACGCCGCTCTACATCGCCAACTACTGCGAGAACTACTGCGTTTACTGCGGCTTCAACTGCTATAACGACATTCACCGCCTGCAGCTGAATCCCGAGGAAATCGAGTACGAGATGAAAGTCATCGCGGACAGCGGCATGGAGGAAATCCTCATGCTGACGGGCGAGAGCAAGACGAAGAGCAGCGTCGCATACATCGGCGAGGCCTGCAAGCTTGCGTGCAAGTATTTCCGCAATGTCGGCCTTGAGGTCTACCCGATGAATGTCAAGGATTATGCCTACCTGCACGAATGCGGCGCCGACTATGTCACGGTCTTTCAGGAGACGTACGACCTCAAGAAATACGAGACCCTGCACCTCATGGGCCATAAACGCGTCTGGCCGTACCGCTTCGAAGCACAGGAACGCGCGCTCATGGGCGGCATGCGCGGCGTCGGCTTCTCGGCACTCTTAGGCCTTGCCGACTTCCGCAAGGACGCCCTCGCAACGGCCCTGCACGTCTACTATCTGCAGCGCAAATACCCGCAGGCCGAGTTCTCGCTGTCATGTCCGCGCCTGCGCCCAATCATCAACAACGAAAAAATCAATCCGCTCGATGTCGGCGAGCGTCAGCTCTGCCAGATTCTCTGCGCGTACCGCATTTTCCTGCCGTATGTCGGCATCACAGTGTCCTCGCGCGAGACGGCCAAATTCCGCAACGGCATCGTGCGCATCGCCGCGACGAAGATTTCCGCCGGCGTCTCGACGGGCATCGGCGACCACGAGGAGAAATACACGGGCAAAGAGGAAGGAGAGACAGGTGACGCCCAGTTTGAGATTGCCGATACGCGCAGCCTCAGACGCATGTACGACGACATGGCCTCTGAGGGCCTGCAGCCTGTCCTGAACGACTATGTCTACCTTTAATTCCGGTCATGCTGATTTTCAGTCGGACTTTGACCTTGAAAAAGTCATCTGCGTGACGAATCGCAGACTCTTTAAAAGTCAGGCTGACTTTCTGCAGCGTCTTGAAAAAATCGCCGCGGCAGGGCCGAGGGCCATTGTGCTGCGTGAAAAGGATATGACGCCCGAAGCTTATGAGGCCCTTGCCAGAAAAGTCATGGCGATTTGTGCAAAGCATGACGTTCCCTGCATCCTGCATCAATTTATCGAAGCAGCCCAAAAACTTCGGCCTGCGGGCCTGCATCTGCCGCTGCCGCTTTTGCGCAGGGTCAGGGCAGAGGGAAAAGAGCTGAATTTTGCCGAGCTTGGCACTTCGTGTCATTCCGTGCAGGATGTCAAAGAAGCTGCAGAGCTCGGCTGCACGTATGCCTTTGCCGGTCACATCTACGCGACTTCGTGCAAGCCGGGCCTTTCGCCGCGCGGACTGACTTTCCTGCGCGAAGTCACTTCGTCGTCAGACCTGCCGGTTTTTGCCATTGGCGGCCTGACGCCGGCGCGGCTCCCTGAAGTCCTCGCGGCCGGTGCCGCCGGCGGCTGCGCGATGAGTTCCCTGATGAAGGGCAGCCTGTGGCTCAGAAAATGACAAATGACGATGACTTGCCATGACTTTTACGATTTTGCTGATTTTACGCGACTTTTTGTGACTTTTTACAATCCGTGTTGACAATCGTCACATACGGCTGTATAATAACCATAAATTGTTAAACATATTTATTTTATATGTATTGTAAAAGCATATAGGAGTTATTCGTCAACGAAAGCTCATGATATGGATATTCCTGCTCGCAGTCTCTGTCTGCCGTGGGTTCTTTATCGTGGGCTTTTTCTTATGGAGGGATTTTTCATGAAGGTAACGGTAAATGGCAAGGATCTCAGTCTCGAGAAAAGCATCAACCTCAAGGAACTGCTCGTCGTCGCGAAGGCCGAGCAGCCCGACTATGTGACGGTCGAACTCAACGGTGAGTTTGTCGACCACAAGGGCTTTGAGTCGACTTTTGTCAAGGATGGCGACAAGATTGAATTCCTCTACTTCATGGGAGGCGGTGCCAGATGAGCAGTTTGACGAATGAACAGATTGAGCGCTATTCGCGCCATATTATATTGAAGCAGGTCGGCGGCAAAGGGCAGGAAAAAATCCTGAACAGCAAAGTCCTCGTCATCGGCACGGGCGGCCTCGGCGCGCCGGCTGCGATGTACCTCGCGGCTGCCGGTGTCGGCACGATCGGCCTCGTCGACTTTGATGTCGTCGACCTCTCGAATCTGCAGCGTCAGATCATCCACCAGACGGCCGATGTCGGCAAGCCAAAAGTCGAGTCGGGCCGCGAGACCATTGCGGCGATGAATCCTGATGTCAAGGTCCATACGTACAACGAGATGGTGACGTCGAAGAACATTCGCGACATCATCCGTTCCGAGGATTATGACTTCATCATCGACGGCACGGACAATTTCCCCGCGAAGTTCCTGATTAACGATGCCTGCGTCTTTGAGAAAAAGCCTTTTTCGCATGCCGGCATTATCCGCTTTCAGGGACAGCTCATGACATATGTGCCGGGGCAGGGACCGTGCTACCGCTGCGTTTTCCCGACGATGCCGCCGAAGGACGCGGTGCCGACCTGCCGTCAGGCCGGCGTGCTCGGCGTCATGGGCGGCGTCATCGGCACACTGCAGGCGACGGAAGCCCTCAAATACATTCTGGGCGTCGGCGACCTTTTGACGGGGTATCTTCTGACATACGATGCCCTGACGATGAATTTCCGCAAGATCAAGATCCCGAAGAATCCGAAATGCGGCATCTGCGGCGAGCATCCGACGATTACGGAGCTCATCGACTACGAACAGCCGGCCTGCGATTTGCGCCAGCATTAAAGAGAAGGGGAAGTGAGGCAGAATATGATTGTGCATTTAAAACTCGCGGACTATCTCGCCCTCGTGCAGCACGCGCGCAAAAACGCGCCGAATGAGGACTGCGGGCTTCTGGGCGGCCGCATCGATGAAAAGACAGGTGAAAAATTCGTGGAGCACGTCTTTTTCCTGACGAATCTCGACCACAGTCCCGAGCATTTCTCACTCGACCCAAAGGAGCAGTTCGCGGCCGTTAAGGAAATGCGCGCCGAAGGTCTCGAACTCCTCGGCAACTGGCACAGCCACCCCGCCACGCCGTCACGACCGAGCGAAGAGGATAAACGGCTCGCCTATGACAGCAGGGCAAGCTACTTCATTTTGTCCCTGAACGGCGGCGAACCTGTGCTGAACAGCTTTCACATCGAGAAGCAGCAGGATGTCACCAAAGAAGATTTGCGCATTCGGTGAGGTGAGGGGAGAGAGGGGATGGAAGGCGGGAAGGGCCGGCCAACGCTGCGCGGCATTTGTCTGCTAAACTTATTTTTTGCCTTTTAATTCAGCCTTGCAGGGAGCTAAACGCACTTCGTTTGAACGACGCTCCCTTGCAAGGGTTCTAGCTGGCAAAAAATAAGTTCTTCACGCAGACAAATGAACGCTTCGCTTTTGTCCAGCCCTTCCCTTACTTCCAGCATACTCGTCTCTCGGTTCGAGGACGGACTTTGCTTCGCTCGTCCTTGCAGATATTAAGTTTGGGAGGAGTATCGATAAGCGGAGCTTCAGCCTGCTGCGCGGAGCGTTCGATACTCCTTCCAAACGCCATAGGTGCTACGATGTATTGCTAACCTTGCATCCATGTTTTATCAGCATTGAGTTTTCAGGGGGCATTTATAAGTGAAGCTTCAGCCTGCTGCGCGGAACGTTAAATGCCCCCTGAAAACGCCTTGTACACCACGATGTAACACAAATTATATATCTTAGGAGTTTTAGGAGGAAATTTCCATGGCAGTTGATTATAAGGAGCTCAAAAAAGGCGGTTTCATGCGCCAGCGGCAGAAGGATTGTTTTTCCATGCGCTTAAAGTCGGTCGGCGGCCATTTCACGGCGGCGCAGCTCGGCACGATTCAGCAGGTCGCAGAAAAATACGGCAAGGGCTATGTGCATCTGACGTCGCGTCAGGGTATCGAGATCCCGTTCATCCATCTGCAGGATATCGACGAGGTCAAGAAGGCCCTGCACGAGGGCGGGGTGTCCGTCGGCGTCTGCGGTCCGCGCGTGCGCACGATTACGGCCTGTCAGGGCTGTGCGATCTGTGCGTCGGGCCTCATCGACACGCAGAAACTCGCGAATGAATTTGACAAGCGCTACGGCGGCCGCGAGCTGCCTCATAAGTTCAAATTCGGTTTCACGGGCTGCCACAACAACTGCCTGAAGGCCGAGGAAAATGACTTCGGCGTCAAGGGTGGCATTAAGCCGGAGTGGAAGCAGGACAGCTGCGTTTACTGCGGCGTCTGCGAGGCCGTCTGCCCTGAAAAGGCCATTACGGTGGATGCAGCAAACAGCGAAGTCCGCATTGACCGCGAAAAATGCGTTTACTGCGGCAAATGCATCAAGAGCTGCCCGACGGACGCCTGGCAGGGTGAGGCAGGTTTTGTCATTTCGTTCGGCGGTCTTTACGGCAACCGCATCGCCGTCGGCCGTCATTTCCTGCCGATTGTTTTTGAAGAGGAGAAGCTCTACGCGATTGTCGATGCGACGCTGGCGTTCTTTGAGGAAAATGCCAAACCGAGCGAACGCTTCGCAAACTGCCTGGACCGCGTGGGCTGGGATAAATTCCAGAAGAGAGTGGAGGAAATCTTATGAGTGAAGCAGTAAAGACGGACGCAGAGCTCGATATCACGGATGTTGTCTGCCCGATTACGTTTGTCAAAGTCAAGATGGCCCTCGAAGACCTCGAAGACGGTCAGACGCTTGCCGTGCATCTCAATGACGGCGAGCCCATCCAGAATGTGCCGCGCAGCCTCAAGGATGAGGACCACAAGGTGCTTTCCGTCAAGAAGCGCGAAGATGGGACGTACGATCTGATTGTCAAGAAGAACGGCCTGCTTGCATAAAGGCGTTTTTTTGCAGAGCATGATTTTCAATCTAATTTTTGAGAATACATGTATACATGACAATTTGGTGTTGACGAAAGTCACAGAGCCTGTTATTATATACACATCAGCAAGAGGCAACGGAGCCCCGAAGGATTTAGGTACCAAATCCTTCGGGGTTTTTATGTTTCAAGCTGTCAACACTTTCCGTTGAAAATCCCCAAAACCAAACAGCGGCCAGAAGTGGACAATGGCGTCCGGCAGGCATGACCTTTGTGTCATGCGGCTGGACGCTTTTTGCTTTTTGGCCGGCAGAGTGCAGCGGGGAGTCAGGGGAAAAGCTATTATATTTTCCACAAATCGCATTTTTTTCGAGCTAATGGGAAAGGATTTGATTTACATGATTGACACTGGCGATACTGCCTGGGTGCTGATAAGTGCAGCCCTGGTTTTCATTATGACACCTGGTCTTGCGTTCTTCTACGGCGGCATGGTTCGCAGCAAAAACGTCCTGACCACGATTATGCAGAGTTTCTTCATTGTAGCAATGATTTCCGTTGAATGGGTCATCATCGGTTATGCCATGACGTTCGGCACGGATATCAATGGTTTCATCGGCAGCCTCGATAAGATCGGTCTTGCAGGCGTCGGCCTCAACGTTCTCGAAAACGGCACGATTCCGGAGCTCGCGTTCGTTGCCTTCCAGTGCATGTTCGCCGTCATCACGCCGGCCCTCATTACTGGTGCATTTGCAGAGCGCATGCGCTTCGCAGCTTTCGCCGTTTTGATCCTGCTCTGGGCAATCTTCATTTACAACCCGATGGCCCACTGGGTATGGGGCGGCGGCTTCCTTTCGCAGCTCGGTGCTCTTGACTTCGCCGGCGGCCTTGTCATTCACATCCTCTCCGGTGTTTCGGGCCTTACGATTTGTATTCTTCTCGGCGCACGCCGTGGCTACGGCCAGTTTGCCATGATTCCGCACAACCTGCCGATGACGGTTCTCGGCGCTACGCTTCTTTGGTTCGGCTGGTTCGGCTTCAACGCCGGCTCGGCTCTCGGTGCTAACGGCCTCGCTGCCAATGCTTTTGTCACGACGCAGGTTGCTGCTGCCGGTGCAACGGTTTCCTGGGTACTCGCTGAGTGGATCCGCAACGGCAAACCGACCATCCTCGGTGCTGCTTCGGGCTGCATCGCCGGCCTCGTTGCCATCACTCCTGCTGCCGGCTTTGTTAAGCCGATGCCAGCTCTGGCCATTGGCCTGATCGGCGGTATTGTCTGCTACTTCGCCGTTGCCGTCCTCAAAGAAAAACTCGGTTATGATGATTCCCTCGATGCTTTCGGTGTTCATGGTATTGGCGGTACCTGGGGCTCCATCGCTACGGGCCTCTGGGCTACGACGGAAGTCAACCCGGCTGGTGCAAACGGCCTGTTCTACGGCGAGACGCACCTCCTCTTCGCTCAGGTTGTTTCGGTTATCGTCGCATATGCCCTGGCCATCGTTGGCACGTACATCCTCTTCAAGATTGTCAGCCACTTCATGAAGGTTCGCGCTGATGAGACGGAAGAAATTGCAGGTCTCGATGTTGTCGAGCACGGCGAGCGCGGTTATGCCAGCTCCATGATGGCCGGCAGCCCGATTGCTTCGCTTGAGAACTCCAGCGAGATGCTTGCAAATACGATTCTGAGTACGCAGAAGGAGTAATCATCATGGCTACAGAAAATACGGAAAAGAGAAAAATTACCAAAGTAGAAATTATTACCCGTGCCAGCAAGCTCGAAGAGCTCAAACAGGCACTGAACGATATCGGCGTGCTCGGCATGACCGTCAGCCAGGTCTTTGGCTGCGGCCTGTCGAAAGGCCACACGGAAGTTTATCGCGGCAAGGAATATGACATCAACCTCGTGCCAAAAATCAAGCTCGAGACTGTCATCTGCGAGATTCCGGTAGAACGCGTCCTTGAGGTCGCACAAAAGGCTGTGCGGACCGGCAACATAGGCGATGGCAAAATCTTCGTCTACGAACTCACCGATGCCGTCCGCATCCGCACCGGCGACCGCGGCCCTGAGGCCATCATGGACACCAAATAAAGTCCGACAAATTCGTTTCCTCAATCCCTACATATTCATAGAAAGAGAGCCCTGCGGGGCTCTTTTTGTTTACATCGTGGAAGGGGCGGGGACGGCTTACATCGATACAGAGGCGAGGGCGCCTATTTCGGCTTCGTCGCTCTGTTAAATGGGTCCTATGGTTTTTGTTTATGCACTTAGTAATTTCGCCGCCTGCCGCGGCGTTCTCACATTATCATATTTGGCTGCAGCCGTTTAGGACCCAGCCTTCGGCAATCACGCCGCTTCTGCAGGCGGAATAGGCACCCTCGCCCTAGTTACATTTAAATGTAGTAAGCATCCTCGCAGGGACAGTATATCTTTGTGACTAGGTCCCCGCCCTTTTCTCGATGTAAACCCATGATGTAAACCCATGTTATAATAGAAGCAAACCGTTTATTTTATGCAGAAATGGGGGAAGTTTATGGAACGTCAGGGACTGCTGATTGTCCACACGGGCAAAGGCAAGGGCAAGACGACGGCGGCACTCGGCCTTGCGATGCGGGCCTGGGGGGATGGGCTCAGGGTGCTCATTTTGCAGTTTATCAAGGGCGGCTGGAAATACGGGGAGCTTCATGCCATCGAGACTTTGGCAAAGGCCGAGGGCCGCATCGAAGTCCGCCAGATGGGGCTCGGTTTTACGCGCAAGGGGGAGACACCGCGCGCAGAGCACCTCGCGGCTGCGAAAAAAGCCCTGCAGCTGGCCGAGACTGAAATCACAAGCGGCAAATGGGACATGGTCATCCTCGACGAAATCAACTACGCCGTAAAATTCGGCCTGATCAGCGAACAGGAGCTGGCAGATTTGCTTGCCCAACGCCCCAAAAATCTGCATCTCGTCTGCACGGGCAGGGACGCGCCGGCCGTGCTTTTGGCGCAGGCCGACCTCATCACGGAGATGAAATCCCATAGGCATCCGTTCGAGTCTGGAATAAAAGCACAAAAAGGCATTGAATTTTGACTCGTAATGTTGTAAACTAAGTATCACATTACCAATTGCATCTAAAATGTCTACTATTGCTAGACACGCGATACAAAAAGTTAGGAGAGTTGTCTTATGAGAAGTGATATTGTCAAAAAAGGCGCTACGCGCTGTGCGCATCGTTCCTTGTTCCATGCCAATGGCTACGGTCCTGAAGACCTCAAAAAGCCGCTGATTGGTATCTGCAATTCCTTCAATGAAATTATCCCGGGCCACATTCATCTGCGCGAGATCGCCGAAGCTGCCAAACTCGGTGTCGCTGCTGCCGGCGGCACGCCGATGGAATTCCCGGCAATCGGCGTCTGCGACGGCATTGCCATGGGCCACACGGGCATGAAATATTCCCTCGCGAGCCGCGAACTCATCGCGGACTCCATCGAAGCCGTCACCATGGCTTCGGGCTTTGACGGCCTCGTGCTGATCCCGAACTGCGATAAAGTCGTTCCGGGCATGCTGATGGCCGCTGCCCGCCTGAACATTCCGGCTGTCGTCGTTTCCGGCGGCCCGATGCTGCCGGGCCGTTTCCACGGCCATGACGTCAGCGTCAGCCAGGCCTTCGAAGCTGCCGGCAAATTCGCCGCCGGCCAGATGGACGCTGCTGAGATGGCAGACCTTGAGTCGAAATGCTGCCCGGGCTGCGGTTCCTGCGCCGGTCTCTTCACGGCCAACACGATGAACTCCCTGACGGAAGTTCTCGGCATGGGCCTGCCGGGCAACGGCACGATTCCGGCTGCCTACAACGGCGAGCGCCGCCTGCTCGCCAAACGCGCCGGCGCCGCTTTGATGGAACTCATCAAGAAGGACATCAAGCCGCGTGATATCATGACGCGCGAAGCGTTCGAAAATGCCATCACGGTTGACATGGGCATCGGCGGTTCCTCGAACACGGTCCTGCACCTCACGGCTATCGCACACGAAGCAGGCATCGACCTGCCGGCACCGCTGTTCGATGAAATTTCGCGCCGTACGCCGTACATCACGAAGCTCAGCCCGTCTGGCAAACATCATATGACGGACCTCAACGAAGCAGGCGGTATTCCGGCTGTCATGCATGAGCTTTCGAAGAAGGGCCTGATTCACCTCGACGCCCTGACCATCACGGGCACGGTCGGCGACCGCATCAAGAACGCCGAAGTCCTCGACCGCAATGTCATCCACAGCGTCGACGACCCGTACCGCAAAGAGGGCGGCATCGCCATCCTCAAGGGCAACCTTGCACCGGATTACGCCGTTGTCAAGGCTTCGGCCGTTGCTGCCGACATGCTGACCTACACGGGCAAAGCAAAATGCTACAACTCCGAGACGGAAGCCTGCGATGCCATCATGGCCGGCGACATCCATGACGGCGACGTCGTCGTCATCCGCTACGAAGGTCCGAAAGGCGGCCCGGGCATGCAGGAAATGCTGAACCCGACGGCAGTCATCACGGGCCGCGGCCTCAAAGTCGGCCTGATCACCGACGGCCGCTTCAGCGGTGCCAGCCAGGGTGCCTGCGTCGGCCACATCTCGCCGGAGGCCATGGAGGGCGGCCCGATTGCCCTCATCGAAGACGGTGATGAAATCACCATCGACATCCCGAACCGCAGTCTGACGCTTGCCGTCAGCGACGAAGAACTCGCCAAACGCAAGGCCAACTGGAAGAAACCGGAGCCGAAAATCAAGACCGGTTACCTCTCCCGTTACGCCAAACTCACGACGTCCGCCAGCACGGGTGCCGTACTCAAATAAAATCGGCAAAATCAAAATGCAGACAAAGACTGCAGGGGCTCACTGCCTCTGCAGTCTTTTTTCATGCCGTCTGTTAGGTGCCTATGTTATAATGAAGGAAACATGCAAAATGAGATGAGGTGAAGACATGAAAAAAGCCATGCCGATTGGCATCGAGGACTTTCAGGAGCTGCGCGGACGTTATTATTTTGTTGACAAGACCGATTTTATCCGGCAGCTCATCGACCAGCACAGCAAAGTAACGCTTTTGACGCGTCCGCGGCGTTTTGGCAAAACGCTGACGATGAATATGCTTAAATACTTCTTTGCGATTGACAAGGAAAAAGAATCCCGTCATCTTTTTGATGGACTAGCCATTGAACGGGCTGGGGCGTCCTATATGTCTGAACGTGGTCAGTATCCAGTGGTTTTTATAACGCTGAAAGATACGAATGCCTTGGATTGGATCTCAATGCAAGCGTATTTTCGGATTTTTTTCAGCAGTCTTTTTATGCGGTTTCGTTATTTAGAGCAAAGTCCGACGATATTAGCAGACAGCAAAAAGTTCTTCAGCAAAATTATTGATCGGCAGGCATCATTGGATGAACTTTCCTATGCATTATCATTTTTGCTGGACCTGCTACATCAGCATTATGGCAAAAAAGTCATCTTGCTCATTGATGAATATGATGCACCGATTCAGCAGGCATGGGAGAACGGTTTTTATAAGGAATGTATTTCCTTTATGAAACAGATGCTTGGCAGTGCCTTAAAGAGCAACGATGACCTTGAATTTGCCGTTCTCACGGGTGTCCTGCGCGTTGCCAAGGAAAGCATCTTCAGTGACCTCAACAATCTTGATGTTTGCTCTGTCTTGAGCTCGCAATACGATGATGCCATCGGCTTTACGCCGGCAGAAGTCGAAAAGATGGCCGCTGACCTCGGCATGGAGGACAGACTGCCGGAAATCCAGCAATGGTACGACGGCTATCGCTTTGGTCAGGCAGAAATCTACAATCCGTGGTCCGTCATCAACTTTTTCCGCAATGGCGAGATTGGCGATTATTGGGTCAATACCTCGGGCAATGGCATTATCCGCGAGATGCTGCAGCAGGCCAATGACGATACGATACAGAACCTGCAGTCTCTCTTGTCAGGGGCAAGCATCCAGACGGCGATAAGAGAAGGCGTCATCTATGACGACATCGGTGAGGATGAGGATGCACTTTATACCATGCTGCTGACCACAGGCTATTTGACCATCAAGAGCCGCCGGCGCGGCATTGGCGGACTCATCTGCGAACTCATGATTCCCAATCGTGAAGTGCAGGACATTTATCGCTATGAAGTCCTCAATAAGACACGTCAAGGCCGTTCTATGGCACGCCTGTCCAATCTGCTTGACAATCTCATGCAGGGAAGAGCGGAAGCGTTCGCCGAGGGGCTGACTTCCTACATTCGCAGCCTTGTCAGCACTTACGACGCCGCCAATAAAGAAAGTTTCTACCATGGCTTCATGCTGGGCATGACAGCTCTTTTTGTACCGGATTATATCATCGAGTCGAATCGCGAAAGCGGCTACGGGCGTTTTGACCTTGCCATCTTCCCCAAAGACACGAAAAAAGCCGGCGTCATCATGGAATTCAAGGCCGCGGCCAGCGAAGATGAACTGCAGACTAAGGCCGAAGATGCCCTTCGTCAGATTGCAGAAAAAGCCTATGATGCTGAATTCCAGAAACGCGGCATTATGAATGTATGGAAGTACGGCATTGCCTTTTGTGGCAAGAAGATTTCTGTAAAAGCATGAACAGATCATATCCGTTAAGTAAGTCGGGACGAGGTGAGTTTATGAAAAAAGCCATGCCGATTGGCATCGATGATTTTGGAACACTGCGGGCAGGGTATTATTTTGTCGACAAGACGGATTTTATCCGGCAGCTCATCGATGAACACAGTGCCGTGACGCTTTTGACGCGTCCAAGGCGGTTCGGCAAAACACTGACGATGAGCATGCTCGATTATTTCTTTTCGCTGCAGCGCGAGCAGGAGAGCCGTTTTCTTTTTGACGGGCTCGCCGTTGAGCGGGCTGGACAAAAATACATGCAGGAACGTGGGCAGTATCCGGTGATCTTTGTATCGTTGAAGGATCTTAAGGATATCACGTGGGAGAAAATGTTGGATACTTTTCGTTCTTGGATCAGCAATTGGTTTATTTCCTGTGCTTATCTGGAAGAAAGTCCGCGTGTTGACGAGGACTTGAAGGCTCGTTTTACAGCGTTGAAGCAAAGAAAAGCGGATATTTCCGAGATGCAGATGTTTCTTGCCATCTGGATGGAGATGCTTCGCCAGCATCACGGCAAAAAAGTCATTCTGCTCATTGACGAATATGACGCACCGATTCAGCAGGCATGGGAAAATGGTTTCTACAAAGAGTGCATTTCCTTCATGAAGCAGATGCTCGGCTCCGTGCTTAAGGGCAATGAAAATCTGGAATTTGCCGTGATGACGGGTGTGCTGCGCGTGGCGAAGGAAAGCATTTTCAGCGACCTCAATAATCTTGACGTCTGCTCCGTACTCAGCACGCGCTATGACGATGTGATCGGCTTTACGCCGGATGAAGTCAAAAAGATGGCTGAGGACCTCGGCATGAGTGACAAACTGCCGGAAATTAAGCAATGGTACGATGGCTATCGCTTTGGCCAGACCGAAATGTACAATCCTTGGTCGGTCATCAACTTTTTCCGCAATGGCGAATTTGGCGATTACTGGGTCAACACCTCGGCCAATGGTATTTTGCACGTACTGCTGGAGCACGCGGATGCCGAACGCATTGAGGCTTTGCAGAATTTATTGGCGGGCGGCACGATTTCGGTGACCCTTAATGAACGCGTGATTTACGAGGATATTGGCAGAGATAAAAGCGCACTTTATACGCTTTTGCTGACAACGGGCTATTTGACGGCAGAGTCGGCTTCACGCACGCGCCGCAACCGCTATGCCCTGCGCATTCCAAATGACGAAATCCGGGACGTTTACGCAACGGAAATCCTCAATCACCTGGCACACGGAATTGATACGGATACTTTCGATGATTTATTTGATTATCTGTTTCATGGTGACCATGTCCGTTTTGCCCGTCAGCTGCAGAAAATCCTGACTGGGATGGCCAGCACATTTGACACGGCAAATAAAGAGAGTTTCTACCATGGTTTTATGCTGGGCCTGACTGCTCTTCTGCAGGGCAGCGGCTATGCAGTCGAATCGAATCGCGAAAGCGGCTATGGGCGTTTTGACCTTGCCATCTTCCCCAAAGACGCGCAAAAAGCCGGCGTCATCATGGAATTCAAGGCCGCGGCCAATGAAGATGAACTGCAGACTAAGGCCGAAGAAGCCCTTGCCCAGATTGAGGACCGCGCCTACGATACCGAATTCAAGAAGCGCGGACTCACCGAGGTCTGGAAGTACGGCATGGCCTTTTGCGGCAAAAAAATATACGTCGCCGTACCGAAAAAGTCGGACTAAAACAACACGCATAAAACGTAATGTATTGCTAAAACAGTATGAAATTGGATGACAAAACAAAATGATGTCATACTTAGTGACAAAAAGGCGCCCATAAAGATGAAATCTTGAAGATTCTGTGCCAACGTTCCATAAAACAGCATAATGACAAAGAAAAGACGACCATTCCTTGAGGAATATGGCCGCCTTTTTTATTTTCTTCTGTTTTAAAAGCCAGAGAAGACGTCAAAACATACTGTATTGACCCTCTTGCGAGATGAGGCCGTATGCTTAAGTCAATATTAAAGGCTAAGCAAGATTTAATATCGTAGGGGGAACCATAAGATGAATAAAATATATAAAGTCATCTACAGTAAAGTCAAGCAATGCTACATTGTTGTCTCGGAGCTTGCGAAAAGTCACGTCAAAAGCTCGCATGGCAATGGCGGGCAGCAGAAAGCGGCGCTGACAATGTCCGTTTTGCTTGCGTTGGGAGCGTTTACCTTTGCGTTTGGGCCGGTGAATGCAGAAGCGGCAGATAAAACGGATACCACAGGTTGGCAATATATAGGTGTTCAGCATAAAACTGAAGAAAATAATGAGTCTCAAAACTATCAACCAGGTGGAATCGGCGTCAATAACAACGGTGCATTAGGTGAACATGCCATTACCATTGGTGTTCATACTCAGGCTGGTGATCATACTATCGTTATCGGAGATCGCTTACAGCCAATGTCGAAGGATAGCATATTTATAGGTTCAAAATATGATGCTAATAGTGTCGTCAAACCGGGAACCGGCACGGATGTGGTAGTTATTGGCTCAGAGGCTGATGCAACCGGTACAGGATCTGTTGCTATTGGTTATGGGGCTTCTGCGGATCCTTGGGAAAATATCAGCGATACAGATAAAAAGAATGCTAATGCAAGTAAGAAATCTGTTGCCATCGGCTATCAGGCTCAGGCAACAAACGATAACATCGCCATTGGTGCTAATTCTGATGCAACGATGACTCTTGATTCTACAAAGAAAACGTATGCAAAAGATGGGACACCAGTCGCCAATTACGTGTCTGTAGGTTCAAACAGCATCAAACGCCGCATTTCGAATGTTGCAGATGGTGCAGACGATAATGATGCCGTTACCGTAGGCCAGTTGAGTACAGCCGTAACGACTATCAATAGTAATAAAGCGAATATAAGCCTCAACAATATCACTCCTGATGGTCATTCTGTAATTTATGCAGATGCTCAAAAAGCCATTGATATTGTGGATGGCGCTCATACCACTGTTTCTTCTAAGATGAACGGCAGTGTAAAAGAATATTCCGTTAATATCGAGACAGGACAGGTAACTTCTGGTGATGATAATCTCGTTACTGGGGGCACGGTTTACGATGCGATTCAGAATGCTAAGATTTCCGGCGGCAGTGGTACAACTGTAGGTCTCAGCGGCAAAGCAGATGTTACTGCTGGAAACGTCGGTTTGAATTTCAATAACTTCAGTGATGATACGAAGAAAATTACTGATGCTGATAAAAAAGCTGCTGCAGAAAAAGAAGAAATCACAGCCAATGAAAATAAGTGGGGCAAAGCTTTGGGCACTGGTAGCGTAGCGGATTCCAAGGCCAGCGATGCGGATACCAATGGCAGCAAGCAGCTCGTTACTGGTGGTACGGTATATAGCGAAGTACGGCCAGAAGATGGCACGTATGTGAAAAAAGCTAGCACAACTGCAGAGAATCTAAAAGCCTTGGACACCCAGCTTTCTGATATTGATAGCAGTACTGTCAAGTATGATATGGCTGCCGATAAAATCGTCGATAAGACAAAGATTGCCCTCGCCGGCGGCACAGCTGGCACCACCATTACCAATGTCAAAGCCGGCGCTCTTAGCGAAACGAGTACAGATGCAGTCAATGGAGCCCAGCTTTATGCAGAACAACAGGCTCGTGATAAAGCCATTGGTGCGGCTAAGACCAAGTATTACTCTGTCAAAGATGGCATTAAGCTTGGTAATTTTAGAACTAATGCAGATAATGACGGCGCTGATGCTTCTAATATTGCAGGTATGGCAGCAGGTTTTGAAACCGGTACAACTGGTATTGCCTCAACGGTTGCCGGTTCCTACTCCGGTGTTATAGGCTCCGGTCTGCAGGGGGCTGCGGCTGTTTCAGTCGGTACTGTTAACGTCAACAACAATACGGATACGCAAAAGACTTACAGCGGCGTAGCCAACAGCATCGTTGGTCAAGCCAATATGACGACTGACTCCAATGCAGCCATCATCGTCGGTGCAGGCAACAGCGTGACGAATTCTTATCGCGACCTTGATAAGGATGCGTTGTCGGCAATTAAGAGTGCCGTTGCAAAGAAAGATGTAGATGCCCTTAAGAAGGCTTTGCAGGATGCCGTTCCTAAAAGTGGTGCCCAGGTCATGACCATCGGCGGTGGCAACAGTGTCGATAAAGCCTACATGACTCAGGTCGTCGGTGTTGGCAACACAGTTACCGGCAGTGATGCTACATATAATGAAGGAACTTCTACTCAGTACAACTACGTTGATGGCTTCCAGAACGAACTGACCAATGGTAAGCATGATTACATCATTGGTTCGAAGAATACTCTTTCCAGCAGTAACAATAACATCGTCTTTGGCGATAATCACAGCTTGGATGGTAAAAACAACAATGTGGTCGTTGGTTCTGCCGATAATGAAAAGAAAGCACTGAATGCTTCTGAAGCTGTAGTCCTCGGTCATAATGCGGATGTCAGTGTAGATGGCGGCGTAGCTATCGGTAGCAATTCTATAGCAACTGCCGATGTCAATACAGAAGGGTATGATCCTACATCCACGTCAGATAACAAGGCTTCGACAGAAACGTCTGCAACTTGGAGATCAACTACTGGTGCTGTTTCCGTCGGCGCCAACGGTACAACGACTCGTAAAATCACAAACGTAGCAGCTGGTTTCAGCGATACGGATGCAGTCAACGTAGCACAGCTCAAGAAACTGGGCGAAAAACTTTCCAGTGATTCAACTACGGCTCTTAAAGATAAGGCGAATGTAGCTGCTGATAATATTGGTGCCAACTTGAAAGATTCTGACGGTAAGAACGCTGCTTCGACTGATGAAATCAGAGAAAACGAAGATGCCTGGGCTGCAGCTATTGGCACAGGCAAGGTTGCGGATTCTAAAGCAACAGATGCTTCTACTAACGGATCTAAACAGCTTGTCACCGGCGGTGAAGTTTATGACGCTCTCCATGGTGGACTGGACAACATCACAGTCGGCAAAGATGGCAAGGATGGTAAAGACGGTAAAGATGGTTCCATCGGTATTGTCGGTCAGACTGGTGCAAAAGGTGAAGATGGTAAAAATGCTTTTGCTACAACCATCATCAAGACGGAACGAGGTGTTGATGGTGTTGATGGCAAGAACGGCAAGGATGGGATTACCCGTGTCGTTTACCAAGATGGGACTACCAAGCGCACTTTCGCTACTCTCGACGATGGCTTGAAATTCACGGATGATTTCGGTACAACGGCAAAAGTCAAACTGGATAATGAGTTGAACGTTGTTGGTGATATCAATCAGGGTATCACGGATAAGAACAAACAGAAAAAAGCAGCTGATCTGAGTACAGGAAACATTGGTGTTGTCGCAACAGATACCGAATACAATGCTGATGGCACAGTAAAGACTCCGGGACAGTTGACGATTAAGCTGGCCAAAGACCTGACGGGCATTACTTCCATCGGCAACCAGAAAACGACTGGTGAGGGAGATAGCAAGACTACTACAGGTGCAAAGATTGACTTGAAGGATGATGGCAGCATCAGCGTCAACAAAGGTAAGATCACAGACGTTAAGAGCGGCTTGACTGCAACGGATGGAACCTATGCTGAAACAGATAAATCCAATGCTGCCAACATCGGTGATGTCCATAGCATGATTACAAAAGAAGCTGGCAATACGGATACGAAGTTAGCAGACAAAGCAAACGTCAACGCTTCCAACATCGGTACCCATATTACTGATACAGAAAAGCAGAAAGAAAATCTGGACAACTGGGGCACAGCCATTGGTACTGGCAAAATCACTGATAAGGCTGAAGATGGCAGTGGTCAGCTTGTAACCGGTAAGACTGTCTATGACGCTCTCCATGGCGGACTGGACAAGATCGTTGTTGGTACGCCGGGCAAAGATGGCAAGCCTGGTACCATTGGCCTCGTAGGACCTGCCGGTGCGGATGGCAAGAATGCAGAAGTCGACATTACCATCAAGCAGGGCACTGATGATGCAAATAAAGGCATCAAAGGTGCCAATGGTGTCGATGGCACGAATGGCATTAACCGCATTGTCTACACAGATGCAGCGGGAGACCATCAGGCGGCTACCATGGAAGATGGCCTGAAATTTGCTGGCGATGATGGACAGACGAATACTGATAAAGTCATTGCCAAGAAACTGAACAACACGGTGGATATCATCGGCGGTGCAACAGGTACTCTGACTGAAGGCAACATCGGTGTGAACAACGACAAAGGCAAGCTGAAAGTTCAGCTGGCCAAAGACCTGACCGGTATCTCCTCCATCAGCAATCAGACCACCAGCGGCACGACTACAACCGGTGCCAAGATTGAATTCGGCACGGATGGCAAGACCACTATCCGCGGCGGTGATGTCAGCGTCAGCAACAACAAGATTACCAATGTAGCACAAGGCAAAGATGATACTGATGCAGCTACGGTAAAACAGGTCAATGATGTAGATGCTAAAGCCAACGCCAATAGCGAAGCTATCAAGACTAACGCTAGCAACATCGAAAAGAATGGTAAGGCTATTGAACAGAACAGCGCTGCCATCAAGACTAACGCTAGCAACATCGAAAAGAACGGCAAGGCTATCGAACAGAACAGTGCCGCCATCAAGACCAATGCTGGCAACATCGAAAAGAACAGTAAGGCCATTGAGCAAAACAGCGCCGCCATTAAAACCAATGCCGACAATATCGAAAAGAACGGCAAAGCCGTTGAACAGAATAGTGCTGCCATTAAGACCAATGCCGACAATATCGAAAAGAACAGCAAAGCCATCGAACAAAACAGCGCTGCTATCAAGACCAATGCTGGCAACATCGAAAAGAACAGCAAAGCCATTGAACAGAACACAGCTGCTATCAAGACCAATGCTGGCAACATTGAAAAGAACGGTAAGGCTATTGAACAGAATAGCGCTGACATCAAGACCAATTCCAGCAACATTGAAAAAATCAGTAAGACGGTTGAACAGACTTCTGCTCAGGTAGCAACCAACTCCAGCAACATTGAAAAGAATGGTAAAGCTATTGAACAGAATACCGCTGCTATTCAGACAAACTCCGGCAACATTGAAAAGAACACTGCGGCCATCGAATCTTTGGGTCAGAATAAGGCGAATATCAATGCTTCTAACATCGGCAAGAATCTGAAAGGCTCTGATGGAAAAGCAGCTTCTGCTGATGCTGTGAAAGCCAACGAAGATGCTTGGGGTGATGCGATTGGCACGGGCAAGGTAGAAAGTGGCAACAAACAGCTTGTCACCGGCGATACCGTTTACAACGAACTCCGTCCGTCCACTGATGGTTCTTACATCAAGCAAGCCAATACCACGGCCCAGAACCTCACGAACCTCGATACTCAGGTCAAGAAGAACAGCGACCTCATCAACAGTGATGGCAAGACAATCAAGATTGGCGGCAGCGACACTGCAACCAAGATTGATGTCAGCGGCAAGGATTCGTCCGGCAATTCGACGAGCCGTGTAATCACGGGCGTGAAGACGGACACGAGCGACCGGAATTCTGCGGCAAATGTCGGTTATGTCAATGATATGGCCGCAGCCAGCGCGCAGCAGATTTATCAGGATATGAATTCGGCCTACAGCCATGTCGAGAATGACATCAGCCGTGCGGCGGCGGGCAGCAATGCTTTGGCAGCTCTGCACCCGATGCAGGAGTTTGACCCGGACGACAAGGCCCAGTACGCTCTCGGCTACGGCCATTACCGCAATTCGAATGCCGGCGCGGTTGGCGTGTTCTACCAGCCGGATGAGAACAGTCTCTTCAGCATCGGTGCTTCGTTCGGCAACGGCGATGCCGGCATCAACGCTGGCGTCACGGTCAAGTTTGGCCCTGGCGGCTCGAACCACCATGCCCTGACGAAGACGCAGATGGCCAAAGTCATCAACGAGCAGTCGCAGGAGATTGACACCCTCAAGAAGGAAAATGCCGAGAAGGATAAGCGCATTGACGCCCTTGAGCAGAAGGTCAACGAGATTCTCGCCAAAGTCGAGAAGGATAAAGCCTGAGCCGCATTTTCGGCAATCCCTTATATTAAGGAAGTGAAATTATGAAAGCTGCACACAAACTCCACATTTGGTCGACACGACTCAAGGACCTGCGCATCCAGAACAATCTGTCACAGAGCGACGTTGCCAAGGTCATTCATTGCAGCCAGGTCTCGTACGGCATGTACGAACTCGGCAAACGCAAAATTCCCGTCGACAAGATGGTGGAATTAGCCAAATACTACCATGTCTCCCTCGACTACCTCACGGGACTCAGTGAGACATTCTGATAAAAATTCAGGATTCCTATTACGCATAGACAAATAGGGAGTGTGAAATGAAAATCATCGCATGTCAACGACCCATCCGCAAAGATGGCGAGTGGGTGTGCGATGATTTTATTTGCGCGGAAATATATAGACATCTGGAAAATAGGGAAAAGAGGAATCGCTTTGAATCGGGTATATAAAGTAATTTTCAATCGCACAAAGGGGCAATACGAAGTCGTCCCGGAAATCGCCAAAAACGGCGGCAAAGCACCGAAACGCTCCACGGGAAGACACGTCCACCATTCTGCCGGCATCCTGCCCACGGCCGCGCTGCTCTCATCTTTGTTGTTTTCGGGCGGTACCTGTGCGGCAGCGGCATCAACTACAGTCAATGCAGGCGATACCATTGAGGCAGGGGCTAACATCTCTGTTACCAAAGACGATACAGGCAAAAACATCGTCATCGCGGCGCCTGATGCGGCGACAAAAACGGATCTTGAGGCCGTGACTACGAAGACGACGAATAATAAAACGCAGATTGACCAAAATGCGGCTGATATTAAAACGAATAAGGAAAATATCAGCAAGAATGCTACAGCGATTGAAAAAAATAAAAATGATATCGCGGCCAATAAGACGTCAATCGCTGCAAATAAAACGGCGACGGAGACAAACGCCAATAATATTACAGCCAATACGACAAAGATTGACAATAACTCGACTGCCATTGCCAGCAATAAGTCGGCTATCGACAAAAATAAGTCGGACATTGCCACTAACAAAACGGCTATTGAGAAAAACAAGTCCGACATTGCCAATAATAAAACGTCCATCGAGACGAACAAGTCGGCTATTGCAACCAACAAAAATTCAATTGACCAGAATGCCACGGCCATTAGCGCATTGCAGAAAGTCAACGCAAGTTTAGGCCTGAGCGGTGATAAGTCGGGCATCAAATATTTCCGCGCTAATTCAAAAGGCACGGATGACGATGCCAAGGCTACGGGCAAAGATGCTTTAGCAGTAGGTAAAAACGCGGCAGCTTCCAGCGAAAAAGCCATTGCCATTGGCGTTCAGGCTGAGGCCAGCGGTAATGGCGCCATTGCCATCGGTGGAGAAATACGGACCGAGACCGGCACCAGCACAGATATGGATAAAGTCCGCAATAAAGGCGCCGAAGCAGCCGCTGCCAATGCTACGGCTATTGGCACAAATTCCGAAGTAGTCAGCGCGGCCCAAAACGGTATCGCTCTCGGTCATGGAGCCATCACGGGTGCCCGCAGCGGCATGAAGGCCGATGACGGCACGGCCATTTTGATGGTCAGTGGCGGCAAGAACAGCATTTCCATCGGCAATGCTGCCAATGCGCGTGGTAACTCGGCCATTGCCCTCGGCGACGGTGCCATCGTCATGAATGATGCCAGCGGTTCGACGGATGCAGAAGGTCGTACGATTTCGAAAAACGGCATCGCCATCGGTACGCAGAGCAAGACCGTTTCGGAAAATGCCATGGCCATTGGTGCAGGGGCTACGGTCAATAATGAAAGCACAGGAGCCACGGCCATCGGCAATGGTGCTCATGCACAAAAAGTTAATGCTTTGGCCATTGGCACGAATGCCAATGCTGTTTATACGGAGGCACTGGCAATTGGTGACGGCGCAAAAGCTTCTTATATAGAAGCAGTCGCCATCGGCAAGGGCACAGAGGCTGCCGGCAGTCAGGGTGTGGCCATTGGCAGCGGCACAACGGCGAATGCGGATAATGTTGTTTCCATTGGCCATGGGGCTGTAGCGGATGCGGAAAATTCTGTTGTCGTCGGTCCTAACGCAGGCAAAGGCATGGTCGGCGACAAAAATCATGTCAATGGTTCGCACGTCGTTATCGGCAATGCAGCTGGCCAGAACATTGACGGCCAGGAAGATATTGCCCTTGGTTTTGGTTCGGGCAGTGACGTCAAGGGCAATTACAACATCGCCATCGGTTCCGGCGCGGGCACGCATCTTGGCGATAAGACAGCCGGCTCCACACAGGATTCTCTGGCAGGCTACAATATTTCCTTAGGCTTTCACGCCAATCATTACGACAACGACACGGCAATATCCGAAGCTACAGCTTTAGGCGCAAATACCGCTGCCACGACACAGGGCACAGCTGTCGGCGCAACGGCAAAAGCAACAGGTAACGGCGCAACGGCAGTAGGCTTCACCTCGCTGGCTGAAGGCGACAAGTCCATGGCTTTGGGGGAAGAATCCATTGCCCGCGGTACGGGTAATATCGCCGTCGGCAGCGGTTCCTTGGCAACGGCAGATATGGCCAGCGGCAATGCCTATTTGACCGGCACGACTACGACACAGGTGGTTTCCGTAGGCAATGGCGACACGGCTGTCAGCGACCATGGCCTGCGCCGCATCGTCAATGTTGCCGATGGCGCGGCTGATCAGGATGCCGCAACAATTAAACAGTTGAAAGCCCTGCAGGATAATTTAAACTCCCAGATCAAAAAGGCCCAGCCAAGCGGCAGTACCAGCGGCAATGCCGTGACGTATTCAGGCCCGAATAATGAATACGTTAGCTTAAAAGACGATAATGGCAATGTTGTACAAATCAAGAATGTCAAAGACGGTATCGATGCTACAGATGCGGTCAATAAAGGGCAGATGGATCAGGCCGTCACGGACGCCAAAGTTCATTATTATTCGGTCAAGACCGACGATAAGAGCACGTCAACCAACAATTACAACAACGACGGTGCCGTCGGCACGAACTCGATGGCCATGGGCGTCATTGCCAAGGCGACGCAGGAACGCAGTGTGGCCGTCGGCAATAACGTTACGGCCGAAAGCGAAGGCAGTATCGCCATTGGTGCCGGTTATAAGACGACTGGCGATGACGGCAAGGTAACGATGAACGAAACGAAGGCCGAAGTTGGCTACCATTATAATACGGCCATAGGTGCTGGTGCCCAGTCTGCCGGCGATAATTCCCTGGCCATTGGCTCAAGAGCTGCGACAAAACAGAAAAACGGCACCGGCATGAACGGCAGCAAAGAATCCATCGCCATCGGTTATTTAGCCGAAACTTCGGATACGCGCGGTGTGGCCATGGGTGCAGAGGCTAAGAGCATCGGCAGAGGGGCCAATGCCATCGGTGACAGCGCCACGGCTTCAGGCAATGATTCGGTAGCGATTGGTACAAACGCAGTGGATGACAGCTCGGATAATTCCATCGCTATGGGTACAAATGCCAAGGCTGACCATGGCAGCAGCGCCGCGGTTATCGGCAATGGTTCATCCTCGACAAAAGGTGTGAACGTCAATATCTTTGGTACGGGCAGCAGTATCACGAATGACCAGGATGAAGCACTTCAGCCAAATCCTCTGGTACACGACAATAGTTTAATCGGCAATGGCAATAACATCACCCGCCATGATGCAACTGGCATCACCAATGTTACGGTCAGCGGCAACCAGAACACTGTACAGGGCAGCGCTGAAAATGATCCAAAGGATGCCAGCAATCTCGATAGAATCAATATCACCGGTACCAATAATAAGGTAACTCTCCATGATAATACCATGCCGATTGAGGACGTTACTGTCATGGGCAACGACAACACGGTCGAGGGCAGTTCGGAACTTCCTAAAAAGGACGGGACTGGCGGAACTCCTTTATCTAATATCCAGATTCTCGGTTCGAACGTCACGGCCAACGTCGCTAATTCCGTTTATTTAGGGACGTATTCGGCCGCCTCAGCCAGTGTGACAGACCGGACCGCAGGCAGCAGTGAGTATACAGGTACTTATGACAGGAATGCAGCTGGCCAGAAAGCTGCTGGCGTTGTAACTGTTGGCAGTGTCGGCAGTGAACGTCGTATACAGAATGTCGCGGCCGGCCTTGTCAGCGAAAAGAGTACCGATGCCGTCAACGGCAGCCAGCTCTTCCTGCGCACGCAGCCGCTGCGTTTCGCCGGTGATAACTCGACTATTGGCGCAACTTCGGCAGCTGACCAGAATGTTCTGCATAGGAATTCAGATCAGGCTATGACCATCAAAGGCGGTATTAATGACAACAGTAAACTCAGTGATGGCAATATCGGCGTTATTGCAGATGCAAAGAATAATACGATGACCGTAAAACTCGCCAATGATGTAAAAGTCAGCAGCGTGACCACGGGCGGCACTGTCATGAATAATGATGGCGTCACGAATGGCAAAACAACCCTGAATAAAGAGGGAATCACGATTAAAAATGCCGATGTTGACAAAAATATCGTCATCAACGACGGCAATATCAGCTTCGGTAATAATCAGGTCAAGAAGATGGGCAGCGGCTCCGATGGTATAGATGAGAAGGGGAACCCTACTTATAATACCCTGACAAATGGTGCCAATATCGGTGATATCAAGAATATTACGGATGCTCGTCGAACGATTGTTAAATCTTCGGATCAGTCGGTTAAAGTAACATCGAGCAAAGATGCTGAACATGATGTTTATGATTTGTCCGTTGATTATGGCAAAGCTGCTGATGCTGTCGATTTGAAATATACAGGTGACAACAACACAAAAGGACAAAATAAACTCAAGGATTCCGTAGCTTTTAACGGCACATCAAATCAGATTGTAACGGCAGCTGCAAATGGCAGTGTCACGTTCAAATTAGCTGATGAGGTAAATATCGGCAAAACTACGGATGGCAACGACGGCCGTATCAATGTCATCGGCAAGAATAACCAGACTGGTGTATCCATCTGGACCAACAGTGATGACCAGACAAAAGCATCGGGTGGCCACATCAGCTTGACTGGTGCCAAAACGACTGACGGTCAGCAGGGGGCTTTTGTTGATATCTGGACCGACAATGGTCCGAATACCTTGACTCCTGCAGAACAAGACAAAAAAGCCAGCCGCATCGTTTATAAGGATGCTCAGGGTGAACATCAAGTGGCGACCATGGAAGATGGCCAGAACTACAAGGGCGACTTTGGCATCGGCAATGATGACCATGCTGCTGCTGTAAAAATGAACCATCAGGTCAATATCGTCGGTGATATTTCTTCTTATAATAAAAAGCATCCTGACAATAAGGTCGATAAAAATGCCCTGACTGATGATGGCACTACTGCCAATGTTGGCGTTGTTACCAGCACCGACGATGAAGGCAATGCTACGTTGTCTATCAAACTCAATAAGGACCTAACGGGCCTGAACAGTGTGACTGCCGATAATGCAAAAATCGGCAAACATGAAGCAGGCGATACACGTCTTACGGAATATGAAGTTGACGCTAACGGCAATCCTACCGTGAAACTGGATGGTTCTGGAAATGCTGTAACGGATAAAGCTGGAACTTATGTCACGGGTCTTGACAACAAGACTTGGGATGGCAAGACTTATGTTAGCGGCCGCGCGGCTACCGAGGATCAGCTCATGCAGATTACGTCTGCCATCATTAATAAGGGGACTACGGGCGGTTTTGGTCTTTCTGCCGGCGGCAAGAGCGTGAAACAGGACCTCGGCCATACGATTACCATCAATGGTGATGGCACATATCATAGCGATGGTACCGATGACAAAAAGGGCAATATCATTACATCTGTAGAAAATAATGCAGTTAAGGTATCGCTGAACCGCGACCTCAACATCGATTCGACGACGATGCAAAAGACGAATGACGATGGCAGCAAAGTCAGCAATGTGACGAACGCCGCCGGTTCGACGCTGACGAAGACCGATGCCAAGGGAAATACTTTCAGCACGACTGTCAAAGCCGGCTCTTTGACCATCCAGAATGGCAAGACGAAAACGACAATCGACAAAAACGGCATTTCGACGAACCATATCAATGTTGGCCAAAACACGCGCATCGGTGATGGGATTGCTAAAATCGGCGGGGTGACCATCAATGGCAAAGGCGAAAAGGATGGCAATGCTCAGCATAAGAGCACCGTTACAGGCCTGACGAACAAAGAATTCGATACAGACCACATAGAACAGTACAGCGATTCCGGCCGTGCTGCTACGGAATCTCAGTTAAAAAAGGTTTATGAAAAGGCTTCTCAGCATACGACTGTCACGGTCAACGGCAAACCGAGTGCACCTGGCAATTTAGTCATCGATCAGACTACAAATAAGGATGGCAGCATGAATTATGCGCTTTCCCTCAATGATCATGTCACACTCGGCAAAGACAAAGACGGCAGCCTGACTGTCCAGAGCAAAGACGGCACGAAGTCGATTACGACGGACGGCCAGAATGGTACAATGACCTTTAAAGATGGCACAAATGAAGTAGCCATCAAGGCCGACAAAGCCGCAAATGGTGTTGATGATAAAACTTCCATCAAGCGTCTCTCCATGGACGGTCACACTGTTGCGACACTTGACGATGGCATGAAATATGCCGGCGATACAGGAACTGCCCTGCAGCAGAAGCTCAACAGCACGACGAATATCAAGGGCGGCATTTCTGATGCCACGAAGCTTTCGGACAACAATATCGGTGTTGTCTCAGATGGCAAGGACACGCTGACGGTCAAGCTCGCGAAGGATGTCAAGGGCCTGAACAGCATGGAAGTCACGACGGTCAATGCGAAGACGGTCAATGCCGACACGTTTAACGCAGGCAATACGACCATCAACAACGGCGGCCTGACTATCAAGACAGAGGATGCAAATCGTTCTCTGACGATTCGCGACGGCAATGTCAGCATGGGCGGCAATCAGATTCACAATGTCGCCCCCGGCACGGCCGATGACGATGCCGTCAATGTCTCGCAGCTCAAGAAACTCGGCGGCGAGGTCAGCAATGTCAGCAACCGCGTCAACCGTGTCGGCGCCGGCGCGGCCGCCCTTGCTGCCCTGCACCCACAGGATTTCGACCCCGACGACAAATGGGATTTCGCAGTCGGCTACGGCAATTACCGCGGTGCCAACGCTGCGGCTGTCGGTGCCTTCTATCAGCCAAACGAGGATACGACTTTGTCCGTGGGCGGCACGGTCGGCGGCGGGGAAAACATGGTCAATGTCGGTGTCAGTTGGAAGTTTGGTCAGGGCAACCACGTCACCCGTTCGCGCGTGGCCATGGCCAAGGATATTCTGGCCCTGCAGAATCAGGTCAATGTCCTTTCGCAGAAGCTCGCGGCCTATGAAGCCGCCGGTCAGCAGCCAAAGGCCCTGCCGGCCACGGGCACGATGACGTTCCCGGATGTACCGGAAAATCACTGGGCTTATCAGTACGTGAAATATCTGGCCGAACGCGGCTACCTGCAGGGCTATCCGGATGGCGAATTCAAGGGTGACAGGGCCATGACCCGCTACGAATATGCGGCCATCATTTACCGTGCGCTGCAGAATGGCGCTCCGTCCGATGGCAATATGGCGCGCTCCGTTGACGAATTCGGTCCGGAACTCACGAAAGTCCAGAACATCGACCGTTTCCGCGTCGACCGCATCTCCGGCAAGGACAACGACCGCCACAAAGTCGAACGCGTCCGCGTCAACGACCAGGACCATCCGGACAAAGGCGACTACCGCGACGTATACGGCTCGCGCATTGCCAAGTGACAAAACTCTGCTGTAAAATATCGATTGCATGACAAAATGATTTAGATATATGCAAATGACAAATTTTCTGTCAAGACAGATATCACGATAAGATTATATTTTTCGTGTTTTTTGCTCAGGAAACAGTATCTTTTACGAGGATGCTGTTTCTTTTTTTATGCATTTTCATGATTCGGATATGTTGCTTTATGTCATTTGACCTTCATCTTAGAACAGACCGTAAAATTATTTGTGTAACCTTAAAATTCAGTCAACTCTGACTGATGGTTTGCAGAAAAAAGAAGAGATATGGGGGAGTTTTGTCATGAAGCATTCACATCGCAGGCGCCGCAGCGCATTTAAGGCAAAAGTCGGACTGACTGCGGCTGTTTTGCTGACTTTGTCAGGGCCGATGGCCGCGCAGGCCGCGGAGAAACCGTATGGTCCCTTAAAGTATTTTATAAAAATAATAAAATTGAGAAATTTATTAAAATATGTTAAATTATATGATATAAGGAG
>NZ_JBJEXT010000006.1:0-18036 GCF_051886055.1 Mitsuokella apri
CAAATGATTCATGTTGCATTGTTTAGTTTTCAAAGAACAACTTGTCTTTCGAAGCGTTCTCGCTTCAAGCGACTTTTATATCTTATCGCATCGAGCTCAGCTTGTCAAGAAGTTTTTTCTTCTTTTTTTGAAGCTTTTTGGCTTTCACAGTTTTACCACTCAAGGTTTGTTTGTCTGTGTCTGCCGTATCTCTCAGCGACTTGTATTATGATACAGTATACAAAATGGTTTGTCAACACTTTTTTAAAAAAGAATATAAAAAGCCAGCTGATTTTCATATCAGCCAGCTTTTCAGACTTGCAGAACGTTGTTTCTTACCAAATGGTCTTCATGATACTGCGATAGTTCTCGTTGAGGAACTGGATCAGCACATTGAACATACCATAAATCATATCGCCGATGTCTTTGCCTTCATCATCAGGTGTCAGCAGACAAATATCAAGAATCAGAGAGCCCTCGCCATCAAAGTAGAGTTTGAAAGGCTTGTATGTCAGATTCTGCTCATTGGCCAGTTTGAGTACGGCCAGCTCATTTTCCTTTGTTTTGCATTTTGGCGAAACCTGGACGCGAATCATCGAAAAAATACTGCGGTCAAGCAGAACGAGCAGCGGCAGCTGCTGACCATCGACTTCTACATGCGAACGAAAGACAGTTGTCTTTTCCGGATCATTCTCGATCGTCTCTGCAGCAAAAGCCTTGATATTTTTTTCATCCAGAAAATCCTGAAATGCCTGTGCCTTTTTCGTCATTTCTGCCATAAAAATGCCTCCTCAAGCTAATAATTTCAAAAATTTATTTGCTAAAGAATTTATTCTTCGTAGCCTCCGGATAATCCTGCTTAAGACGCATTTCGTTTTACATTTAAAAAAGCTCATCAAGACGAATTTCAGAAATCTTATCTACGACATGATCACAAATAGACAGGTCCTGGTTTGGGCTGTGCGGACTATTGAAGCCGATGCAGGTCATTCCGGCCGCTTTGGCCGCTTTCGCGCCGTTAGCGGCATCCTCGAGGACGACACATTCCCTTGGATCTACCTGCAGATAGGCGGCTGTCTGCAGATAAATGGCCGGATTTGGCTTTGACTCGGGGAGGTTCGTGCCGCTCATCAGGATATCAAAGCAATCCCGTATTTTGAGGTCATCGACGACAAAACCAATAAAATCATCACTCGAAGAACTCGCAATGGCCGTCTTAAGGCCCTTTGACTGGCGTAATTCGTTTACCTCATGGATAAACGGCAGAATCCCCTCAATCGGCGTGACGTGTTCTTCGTGGAGCTTTTTATTGAATATATATGCCTTGGCTTTAGCAGCCTGCTCTGCAGTCGCCTTGAACGGATAATCTTTTTTTACTGCTTCAAACAGCATACTGTCCGTCATGCCCTGAAAGCGTTGAAAATAAGCAATATCTACCTCAAACCCCAATCTCTTGAGTACGTGCTGCTCAGCCTGCATATGTACGGGTTCTGTATCAGCAATAACGCCGTCCATGTCAAAAATAAATGCCTTCATGCTTTATCCTCTTTTCTATGCCTCTTATATTATTCTATTCTTCTTCATTTTCACAAAAAGACCTTCTCCGGATGGAGAAGGTCTCATAATTTGTTCTTTTATTATTCAACCGTGACCGATTTTGCGAGGTTACGCGGTTTATCAACATCGCAGCCGCGCGTGATCGCAGCATAATAAGCGAGAAGCTGCAGAGGAACGACCGTCAGCAGCGGAATCAGGAGTTCATCCGTCTCCGGAACCATGATGACATGGTCGACATACTTCTCAAGCTCCGTATCGCCTTCTGCGGCAATACCGATGACAACAGCATCGCGGGCCTTGACTTCCTTGATATTCGAAAGAGTCTTCTCGTAAACGCTCTTCTGCGTAGCCAGAGCGATGACGGGCACACCCTCGACAATCAGAGCCAGCGTGCCATGCTTGAGCTCACCGGCGGCATAAGCCTCGGCATGGATATAGGAAATTTCCTTAAGCTTCAGAGCACCTTCCAGAGCTACATCGTAGTCGAGCAGACGGCCAATGTAGAAAACATCTTCATTGAAGCCGTACTTCTTCGCAAAAGTCTTAATCGGGTCAACGTCTGAAAGTTCCTCGCTGATCTGCGCCGGAATGTTCTTGAGTTCTGCAATAAGCTCCGCGATGCGATCCGGCGTCTGCGTTTTCTTAATCTGAGCCATATAAAGGGCCAGCATGAAGAACAGAATCAGCTGCGTCGTATAAGCTTTCGTCGAAGCAACGGCAATCTCAGGACCAGCCCACGTATACAGTACCTGGTCGGCCTCACGGGCAATCGAGGAGCCGACGACATTCGTCAAGGCCAGGGTCTTTGCCCCAAGGCGCTTCGACTCTTTGAGAGCAGCCAGTGTATCGCTTGTCTCGCCCGACTGCGAAACCACAATGAACAGTGTATTTTCGTCGACAATCGGATTGCGATAGCGGAATTCAGAAGCTACATCCACTTCGACCATGACACGGGCCAGTTTTTCGATGTAGAACTTGCCGACAAGGCCGGCATGATAAGCCGTACCGCAGGCAACGATATAGATTTTATTGAAGGAATTCAGATAATCCGCATCCCACTTGAGCTCGTTCATGACGATGGACTTGCCATCCTTGGCAATGCGCTGGCTCATCGTGTCGCGGACAGCCTTCGGCTGCTCGTTGATTTCTTTGAGCATGAAGTGCTCATAGCCGCCTTTTTCAGCAGCTTCCGCATTCCAGTTGACCTCAAAGACCTTCTTCGTCACAGGTTCGCCGCGGCGGTTCGTGATCTTGATGGAGTCCTTGGTAACAACGGCAAGTTCACCATCGTTGAGGATGTACGTACGGCGCGTGCGGGCAATAATAGCCGGGATATCCGACGCGATGAAGTTCTCACCCTCGCCGATGCCAATGACGAGCGGGTTGTCCTGCTTCGTGCAGATGAGCTTGTCCGGTTCACGCTTGCTCATGAACACCAGAGAGTAGGAACCCTCGATGCGGTGCAGAACCTCGCGGACTGAAGAAACAAAATCACCATTGTAGACTTCTTCGAGAAGATGCGCAACGACTTCCGTATCGGTCTCCGACTTAAAGACATGTCCCTTTTCGATGAGCTCTTCCTTAAGGCCGAGATAGTTCTCGATGATGCCGTTGTGAACAACGACGAAATCACCGGAGCAGTCCGTATGCGGATGCGCGTTGCGGTCCGACGGACGGCCGTGTGTAGCCCAGCGCGTATGGCCAATGCCGATGGTGCCCTGCGGCATATCGTCTTTGATTTTATCGCGCAGTGCAGACAGGCGGCCTACACTCTTTTCCACGCGGATACGCTTGCCATCATAGACAGCGATACCTGCTGAATCATAGCCGCGGTACTCAAGCTTCGAAAGACCTTCCAGAAGGAAATCCGCAGCCTGCTTATCGCCGACATAACCTACAATACCACACATAATGAAGTACCTCCTGATACTTTGATGCAGCAGGTTCCCCCGCCTGATTTTGTGCAGATAATTGCTCATCTGATTTCATCAGGTCCTATCGACCGGGAACGGCCGGAAGGCATCCGCTGACGTCTCGACAACCTTCTCCTCGTCTTCCTCCAGAGTTATTTCTCCTAAAGGAACTAGCGCTAAGAATTGCTTCTTTTCCGTAACATCCCGCTGCAATATGAAATTATATACTCTTGTATCGAGACTTCGATACGTTGCTATTTTAGCCTAAAACCGCCTGCGTGTCAATATTTGCCCCATTCAGCCCTTGTAAACAAAGAATCCGGACATATAAAAATTCCCGTCCGGAAAATCCGAACGGGAATCTTTTAAGTTTAGGAGATGTAATGATGTTAAGAGATTACATCATGCCCGGCATGCCGCCCATGCCCGGTGCACCAGCTGCTGCCGGAGCTTCTTTTTCCGGTTTGTCCGCAACGAGCGTTTCCGTCGTGAGGACCATGGAGGCAATCGAAGCTGCATTCTGCAGGGCAGAACGCGTAACCTTAGCCGGGTCAACGATACCAGCCTTGAGCATGTCGACATACTCGTTCTTGAGTGCGTTGAAGCCGATGCCCGTGCCGGCCTTCTTAACGTTCTCGACAACGACAGAACCTTCAAGGCCTGCGTTCTGAGCGATCTGACGGACCGGTTCTTCGATAGCGCGTCTTACGATATTGACACCGACCTTCTCGTCGCCTTCGACGTCGAGTTTGTCGAGTGCCGGCAGGATGTCGAGGAACGTCGTGCCGCCGCCTGCGACAATGCCTTCTTCAACAGCTGCACGCGTAGCGTTCAGGGCATCTTCGATGCGGTACTTCTTGTCCTTCATCTCGACTTCCGTAGCAGCGCCGATCTCGATGACAGCAACACCGCCGGAGAGTTTTGCGAGGCGCTCCTGCAGTTTCTCCTTATCGAAATCACTCGTCGTCTGGGAAATCTGCTGCTTGATCTGAGCAACGCGCTCGGCAATGGCTTCTTTGTCGCCCTTGCCGCCAATGATCGTCGTCTCGTCCTTCGTAGAGACCATCTTGTGTGCCTGACCGAGGTCAGCGAGCGTAACGCTGTCGAGCTTGCGGCCGACTTCTTCGCTGATGACCGTGCCGCCCGTCAGGGTTGCGATATCCTGCAGCATAGCCTTGCGGCGGTCGCCGAAGCCCGGAGCCTTGACAGCCAGAGCCTTGAACGTACCGCGCAGCTTGTTGACAACAATCGTCGTCAGAGCTTCGCCGTCAACATCCTCAGCGATGATGGCGAGCTGTTTGCCAGCTTTTACGACCTGCTCGAGAATCGGCAGAATGTCGTTGATAGCCGAAATCTTGCGGTCCGTAATCAGGATGTACGGGTCGTCAAGCGTTGCTTCCATCTTATCCGTATCCGTAACGAGGTACGGGGAGATGTAGCCGCGGTCGAACTGCATGCCTTCCTTGACGGAAAGGTTCGTGCGCATCGTCTTGGATTCCTCAACCGTAATGACGCCATCTTTGCCGACTTTTTCCATGGCTTCAGCAATCAGGCGGCCCGTCTCTTCGTTTGCGGAAGAAATCGTAGCGACCTGTGCGATATCAGCCTGGCCTTCGACTTTCTTAGCTTTAGCCTTGATCTCCTCAACGAGAGCCTTGACTGCTTCATCAATGCCCTTCTTGATGATCATCGGGTTGGCACCGGCTGCGACATTCTTCATGCCTTCATGAATCATGGCCTGTGCCAGAAGCGTTGCCGTCGTCGTACCATCGCCGGCGATGTCGTTCGTCTTCGTGGCGACTTCCTTGACGAGCTGTGCGCCCATGTTTTCAAACGGATCCTCGAGCTCGATGTCGCGGGCAATCGTGACACCATCGTTCGTGATGGTCGGAGCGCCGAATTTCTTATCGAGGACAACGTTGCGGCCCTTAGGTCCGAGCGTTACTTTTACTGCATTTGCCAGTGCGTCAACACCGCGGCCGAGTGCGCGGCGTGCTTCTTCATCAAACAGAATCTGCTTTGCCATTTATATTACCTCCGAAATTATTCCACAACTGCCAGAATGTCGCTCTCGCGAACAATCAAATAGTCCTTGCCGTCAACCTTGACTTCGGAACCCGAATATTTGGAGAAGATGACGCCATCGCCAACCTTGACTTCCATAGCGGCGCGCTCACCATTATCGAGCAGCTTGCCCGTACCAACTGCCACAACCGTGCCCTTCTGCGGTTTCTCTTTGGCCGTGTCCGGCAGTACAATGCCGCTGGCCGTCTTTACATCGCTTTCTGCAACTTCGATGACAACTCTTTCGCCCAATGGCTTAATCATAGGTATCTTCCTCCTATAAAATGAATTTACTTTGTTATGGTGTTAGCACTCACTAGTCCCGAGTGCTAACTACAGTCTTTATATTACCCCCTCTAAGTCAAAATGTCAATATAAATTCCATAAAAAAGTCAAAAAAACAAAGGCAGTCATTTTGACTGCCTTGATAAGATGTAATTTTCTTTCTTAAATAATCCAGTTATTTGGCGCCATCATCGAATCGAGCATGGAATGATGCAGGATCTTTTCCGCAATCTGCTGGGAATTCAGTTCATTGACACCTTCTCCCACAAATTCGGCAAAGCGGCGTACATTTTCCGGTACTTCCTGCCCTTTGTCGAGCACGAGCAGGACGACGAGGCCGGCCTGCAGGAGATGCTGCAGGGTATTTTCATAATCTTCGCCGGCCTGCGGATGATAAAGATACGTGTGACGGCCATTGCGCACGAGGTAGTACTCGGCTTCTTCGATATCAGCAAGGGAAAGGCCGTCATTCTGCGGCTCAAAGGCCACGGCCAGCGGGGCCTGCCAGTTCAGGGCGCTGCGCATCTGCTGATTGGCAGCGAAATGACGTTTTTCACTGGCATCCGGAATTTCACGCACAACGCCGCAGGCCGCGGTCATATTGCTGATGCGGTCAATGAGGATGAGCTCGCCCTGTGTGCGGTGATGATTGAACGTATCGAGCACGATGGGCTCCGTCACGGCAATCTCGCAGACGGCAATTTCATTCTTCTTGAGTCCATCCGCCTTGACATGCTCGCCGCTGTTGATGTCGATGCGGTAATCGATATTCGTCAGTATGCCCGGAATCTTCTTCGTGCCGAGGAAGACCATGAAGTTCTTGCCGATGGAAAGAGGCACATCGTCCATCCAGAGGATTTCAGCCTTGAAATTCGCGGCCTGACGGACATGGCTTCCCTTTTCGAGCACGCAGCCGCGCGAAACATCGACCTCACGGTTCAGCTGAATGGTCACAGGCTGTCCCTTAAAGGCCGACTGCACGTCGCGGTCTGCCACCAAAATCTTTTTGACTTCGGCCTGTTCGCCGCTTGGCTGCGAGGTAATGGTATCGCCGACGGCAATGCTGCCGCTCTCAATCTGTCCCTGAAAGCCGCGGAATTCATGGTTTGGACGGCAGACGCGCTGTACGGGCATATAAAAACCATCTTCCTGCACGGCCGTGACATCGACCGTCTCAAGATACTCAAGCAGCGTCGGGCCATCATACCAGGGCATATTCGGGGATTTCTTCGTGACATTGTCGCCTTCCGTCGCCGAAACCGGAATGATCCTGACATCGTGCAGCGAAAGTTCCTGCTGGAGTTCCTCAATCTGCTGGCGAATTTCGTCAAAACGTGCTTCTGAATAATCCGCAAGGTCCATTTTGTTGATGGCAAAGACGAAATAACGAGTTCCCATGAGCGCACAGATGCGGGCATGACGGCGCGTCTGCGTCAAAACGCCCTGCGTCGCATCGACGAGGATGATGGCGAGGTCCGCAAACGAAGCGCCGCAGGCCATATTGCGCGTGTATTCCTCATGCCCCGGCGTATCGGCGCAGATGAAACTGCGGTTGTCCGTCGTGAAATAGCGGTAGGCCACGTCAATCGTGATGCCCTGCTCACGCTCGGCCAAAAGTCCGTCAAGCAGCAGCGAATAATCGATGGCGCCGCCGCGGCTGCCAACTTTGGAATCGAGCAGCAGCGCTTCTTTCTGGTCGGCATAGATGAGTTTGGCATCGTATAAAAGATGACCAATCAGCGTGGATTTGCCGTCGTCGACGCTGCCGCAGGTAATGAATTTGAGTAAATCGTTCATATCAGAAATAACCCTCCCGTTTCCGGCGTTCCATGCTGCCGGCTCCCTCGTGATCGATGACGCGGCTCGTGCGCTCCGATTCTACGGCGCCGAGCGTCTCCTCCACGATGGCATCTAATGTATCGGCTTCCGATTCGACAGCTCCGGTCAGCGGATAGCAGCCGAGCGTGCGGAAACGGACTTTCTTATGCTGAATATCCTCAGGCTTCAGGTCAAGTTTTTTGACGATGCGGTCATCATCAATCATGATGAGATTGCCATCGCGCTCGATGACAGGGCGTTCTTTCGCAAAATACAGCGAGACGATCTCGAGATTCTCGCGGCGGATGTACTGCCAGATGTCTTTCTCCGTCCAGTTGGACAGCGGGAACACGCGGATGCTCTCGCCCTTGTTGATCTGCGAGTTGTAGAGCTTCCACATCTCCGGACGCTGATTCTTCGGGTCCCAGGCCTGCGCCGCATTGCGGAAGGAGAAAACGCGTTCCTTCGCACGCGATTTTTCCTCGTCGCGGCGGCCGCCGCCAAAGGCTGCCGTAAAGCCGTATTTCGTCAAAGCCTGCTTGAGTGCCTGCGTCTTCATGATATCCGTATACGAAGCGCCGTAGTCAAACGGATTGACATCGGCCCTCAGGCCTTCCTCATTCTTGTACTCAATCATGTCGAGACCGTATTTTTTCGCCTGTGCATCGCGGAAGGCAATCATCTCATGGAACTTCCACGTCGTGTTGATGTGCAGGAACGGAAAAGGCGGCTTTTCCGGGTAAAAGGCCTTGAGTGCCAGATGCATCATGACGGTACTGTCTTTGCCGATGGAATAGAGCATGACCGGTTTTTCCGATTCTGCTGCTACTTCCCGCATGATATAGATAGCTTCCGCCTCCAAGGCATCGAGATGCGATAATTTTCCCATATCTATGAACTCCTTACTCAGTATTGATTGGCATTCTGGCGGTCAATCGTGATGATGATTGTATCCTGCCCAGGTTTTTTGATATGCCAGTGATAAAAGTGACTTTTTTTCTCGATGGTCATCGTGCTGCCGCTGCCGCCAAGGTCCGCGCCAAGAAAATAGCCGATAGCGCTTACCGGGCACACCTTCATGCAGGCCGTGCAGCCCCAGCAGTCCCGGACTTCGCGGATTTCAGCTTTGCGCCCTTTTTCCGCCTGCCGCAGGCACAGGAGATTGCCGGGGCAGGCCTCTGTGCAGCGGCCGCAGCCGATGCAGCGCGCCTTATCAATGCGTATGCTCATAATGCCCTCCTTTGACCAGCGGCTTCTTATATATATGGAAGCTTCCGTCTTCAAAGCACGAATTGATGTAGCAGAGGCCTTCTGGCGACTGCTCCGGATAATCGGCGTTCTCGCCAAACGTATGCCACCTCGTCTCATGACGTGCCAGCAGATGGGTAATGAGTGCCCGGCAGACCGTCAGACGTTCGCGCAACTCGTAAATCTTCATGAGTCCGTACATATCTATAGAAGCAAGTGATGGCAGCAGGCTTTCAAGATGCTGGATTTTTTCATCCGCGAGCTGCAGCCGGCTCTTGTTATAGCGGTAATCCGTATGGATGCCGCCGGCATACTCATCCATGACTTTCTGCATGGCCTCTTCAAGCTGTTCTGTCGTCAGATTACCCTGCTCATTGGCAAGATAAGCATCATAGGCGGATAAATGAGCATCATCAGTTCCCGTATTTTGAGACGGATTTTTTTCTGTCTGCTGGCAGAACGCTGCAATGGCCTCAGCGGCGATTTCACCTTCGGCCAAGGCTCCGGTCACGTATTTCTGCGGAGCACCGCCCGCCACATCGCCGGCTGCAAAAAGGCCCTCAATCGTCGTTTCGCGCTTCGTATCAACCCAGAAGCCGCTGGCCGTGTGGCCGCCGACGACGTAAGGCTCCGTGCCTTCCACCTCGACCGGTTCTTTCTGCGGGCCTTTGCCGCTTTCGAGCCATTTCAGGGTCTGAGCCGGTGCCATATTGAGATAGGCATGGTAAAGATCTTTTTGCTGCTCCTGTGTGATATGGCGCGTATCGAGGTAGCACGGGCCACGCCCCTTGCGGTTTTCCTCAACCGTGCCGTAAATGCGCTGCGGTGTCGTCAGGCCGTATTTTGTCTCGTAGACTTCGCCTTCGGCGTTGACCTGCTTTGCGCCGACGCCCTGCGCAATCGTGCCGGTCGGTGCAATCGTATCCTTGCAGCGCAGGGCAACGAAGCGGTGCTCAAGCGTCGTCATCTCGGCGCCTGCGCGGATGCCCATGGCATAGCCCGCGCCCGTATTGAAAGGAGGATACCACATCTTATGGCGCGAGAAGCCCGGATTATTCGGGCGATAGAGCCCTGCCGCCCCGCCCGTGCTGATGAGCACAGCCTTGGCGTCGATATCATAGGCAATCTTTTCGCGCACGGAAAATCCCACAGCGCCGTAAACTCTGCCATCTTTTACCTTCAAGTCCGTAATGTTGACATGATTGAGCACCGTCGCATTTTCCTGTTCCTGTACGCCCTTTGCCAGCAGCGGCTTGATATTCTCGCCGTTTATTTTGACATTACGCCAGCCGCGCGTCACATAATTCCCGTCTTTATCCTTCAGGATTACGAGGCCGCGCTTTTCAAGGTCTTCCGTGACCGCATTGACATTTCGGGCAATCGTCAGCATGAGGTCGTCGCGGATGATGCCTTCGGCATCCCGACGCGCGTATTCGACATAATCTTCGGGGGTATGACCTGCTGAAATATAGGCATTGAGTGCGTTGACGCCGGCCGCGAGGCAGCCGCTGCGCTCAATATTTGCCTTTTCTGCAATCAGCACCTGCATGCCCCTTTCCCTGCCAAGCCGGATAGCAGCATAGCATCCAGCCGTGCCGCCGCCAATAATCAGCACATCGGTCTCCAGATGGCGCCGCTCTAAATGCATTTCCTTCATGTAATATCTCTCCTAAAATCCACATCTTCTTCAAATCAGCATCAGCACAAATCCGGCACCTGCCGAAAACATCATCGGTGCCGCAAGCCCTGCCTTGGGCCTGCAAAGGACCAGCAGGCAAATGACAGCGAGAAGGACCGTCAGCAGCAGGACAGGCAGCTGCGGCAGAGAAAGTTCCGCGCCAGCGGCGAGATTCGTACGCAGCATCGAGAGAGCCACATTAAGCAGCAGGCCGCTGATAATCGGGCGTACCCAGAAACTCACCTGACGGAAAACCGGTACATCGTGGAACGTTCGCAGGAGACGTGCGACAAAACCAAAAAGCAGGCCCGAAGCCGCTACGCTGATGCCAAAACCAGAAAGTGTCAGCAGGAGACCTGCCGTCATACCGCCCGCGCGCATCCCTTCAAAATAACCGATGCCCGTCAAAATCTTGCAAAGGATGGACCCCGGCAGGGCATTGGCCACCGGTACGAGCTGACCATAAAAATCGGCGGCTGTTACGGCGCCACTGCCGACGAACAGTCCATCGGCAATCGTCAGATACGCATCGCCGCCGCCAAAAGAGAGCAGCGAGGACAAAAAGCCATTCATCAGATAAGAAAGGCTCTCCGGCACGAGCAGCAGTGACGGCAGGGCAAAAAACAGGGCAAAGCCGAACCAGACCAATGCTTCCTTCAGGCTCCCGAGCAGCAGCGTCCCCTTGTCCCTGGCTGCATCATCCTGCGCAGCGCCGCGAAAACTTTGCGAGATGCCATAAACTCCCAGCAGACCCATCAGGAAAATGCTTCCGACATGTATTTCAGCCATCCACGGCAGTCCGCCCGTGAGGCTGCTGCCGCTCAGAAGAAACGAAACGATCAGAGAGGATGCCAGCAGATATTTCGCACGCGTCCTCTCTTTGCTCAAAAAGACAATCAGGAAAAATGCCAGCCCCAGCGTTGCCACGACCGAAAGTCCGAAAATCGGCTTCTGCGCAACACCTAAGAGCGCGTAAATATTTTTTTCCGAAGAAAGCAGGAACACGGCCGTCATCACGAGACCCATCATGCGCACAGTCCGCTGCCCTTCCGTCTGAACCTGGCGGAACGTCTTGATGACATAGAGCAGAAGCAGGCTGATGATGAAGGCACCGAGGCCGATGGAAATGCTGCGGATGCCAAGCAGTGCCTCTCCCTGCCCGCCCGACAGCACGGCGAGAATCAGGATGGTCAGAATGGACCCCGGCAGCGCCATCATCGAAGCAGCGAGCATCATCCCTGCATAACCGCCTAAACGCTGACCAATGCCGGCAGCAATCTCCACGGGCAATGCCCCTGGCGTAACGCAGGCTGCTACGACATCTTCCTCGTAGTCGCGTTTCGAGACAAGACGGCCCCTGCGGACAACTTCTTCCTCGATAACCGGAATCAGCGCGTTACCGCCGCCAAAACCAATGGCTCCTATGCGGAACATACTCGCAGCCAAGTGCATAAGACGCCCATATCCCTGCTGCATGGATTCATTTCTGCCGGTTTCTGCTAAAACATGTTCCACTGCCTTCACCTCACATACCCTGAAAAATAAACAAATAAAAATGGAGATTCCAAGACATGCCTTAGCATATCCTGGAACCTCCATTTGTTGGTCAGTTCCTATCCAATATGGTTCTATCATAAACGAGAAAACATAGTTTGTCAACATGTAAACTAACTTTTTGTGATAAAACTCATATATATTTTCTTTTTCCCTGTTCTCAGACCTTACCGCCCGCGGCCTTGACGATGGCCTCGGCGACTTCCTTGACGGTCAGCCGCTTCATCATCGCATACTGCTGGATGCGGCGGTAGGCCTCGGGCTCTGACAGATGATGGGCAGCCATGAGGATGCCCTTGGCGCGGTCAAGTGTCTTGCGCATGGCCAGGGAATCGCGCAGGCCCGCAAGTTCCTGCTCGAGGCCCTGCATCTCACGCCAGCGCGACATGGCAATTTCAATGGCCGGAAAGAGATTATTTTCCTGCACGGGTTTGACAAGATAGCCAAGTACGCCCGAATCCTTCGCTTTTTCGACAATTTCCGGCTGGCTGAATGCGGTCAGCAAAAGCACAGGGGCCAGCTTTTCCTCTGAAATCTTGCGCGCTGCCGTGATGCCATCCATCTGCGGCATCTTAATATCCATGATGACGAGGTCCGGACGATGCTGACGCGTGAGTTCCACCGCCCTGCGCCCATCAATCGCCTCACCCACGACCTCATGTCCGGCTTCTTCGAGCATCTCCCGCAAATCCATGCGGATGATGGATTCATTATCCGCAATGACAATCCGTAATTTCTCATGTGCCATATGTATTCCTGCCTTTCCCCTGCAATCCTCTTATTTTCCTGTCCTGTATCAATCTATTTGTATTTCCAGTTTATGCATCCGTAGGATTTGGCTGTACTTTTGGGATGCGCAGTCTTGCATGCGTACCATGTCCGGCTCCGCGTTCATCGTTCTCGATGACGAAAGTACCGCCAAGGTCCCCTTCGACCAGAGTCTGCACAATGGTGAGTCCCAGCGATTTGCGCGGCTGTTTGCCAAAATCTGCCGGCAGTCCGATACCGTCATCATAAAAGTCCAGATGCCAATGGTCCGCATCCTCCTGCACCGCAAGGCCGATGAGTCCCGACTTACGTCCGACAAAGGCATGCTCCATGGCATTGAGCACGAGTTCGTTTAAAACAAGAGCCACGGAACTTGCGCATTTCGACGGCAGAATCAAGCGCGGGCCCTTGAATTCCGTACGAATGAGGAAATCTTTGTCCGTCATATTGCGCGCTGCCAGGTCGAAGATATGCCCCATGACCTCCTGCACATCGATATCCTCACTGCCTTGCTGTGAAAGATACTCGTGGACAACAGAAATCGACAGGATGCGGTTAATGCTTTCCTGAAGTGCTTCCTTGACTTCCCTGGTCTTTGCGCGTCTCGCCTGAATGCGCAGCAGGCTTGCAATAGCCTGCAAATTATTCTTGACGCGGTGATGGATTTCCTGAATGACCGCGGACTTGATGCGGATTTCCTTATCTTTGGCCCGCGTCTCCGTAACATCTGAAATGATGACAATGCGCATCTTGAGCTCGCCGCCTTCGCGGATGACGATTTCGCGGCGGATGAGGATGAGACCGCCGGCCGTGATCTCCTTCTGCCAGGGACGCTCCGTTTCCATGGTCTCGCGCGTGACATGCTGCGTCATCTGCCGGTCAAAAAGGTGGCCGCCGCGCAGGCTGCCGACACCAAGTACGCGGTAAATGCGCTGTGCTGCGGCATCGGCAAAGATGATGCGGCTGTGTGCGTCCGTGATCATGATGCCGTCACTGGCCGTAATCGGGCGGAACTGCTCGGGATTCAGCACATGACGGGCATGGTAAAGCACCGCCACGGCCGCTTCTAAAAGATGCGGATACCCTTCAATCGATAATTTTTCACGGTCTACCTCAAAATTCAGTACACCGATGACTTTATCCCCATCGTGTATGGCAAACGTGTACATATCAATCATGGAGCCATAATTCCATTCGCGCTTGCCGCAGCCGGGTTTCCCCGTTCGGAATGTTTCCTTGATCAGCGGTTCCTCAATCGAGCGTATCACACGTCCCGCTTCATCCGGCTTTCCCGGAAGGTAAACCGTATGTGGCCGCTGCTGCGCTGCAATAAGAAAAGAATTCGGCGTCTTTGCTCTGACATAAACCTTAAGCTCACCATGTGCCAAATCTGCCAAAAAAGGAAAGACAATCGACATGCGTGAAAGCAGACTGATCTGCAGCATGGTCAGATTCGTCTGCTCACGGCAGAGCCGTGTAATACTATCCATCTTATCCGCACCTCACTCTTACACTTTTGCTTTATAGTATAGCAGAAAACGTTTAATTTGTAATGTACTATCCGTAAAATGATACAAGTAATAGAATATTTTCCGAAAAGACAAAAAGGACTGCTGTACAGAGGCAGCAGTCCTTTGACAGGGAATCCACATTGATTCCAAAATCTCTATTCTGTATACGGTTATTTCTCTTCCAAACCAAGTCCCGGCACGGCATTGAGGTATAAATCGCTGAAATCGCCGTGTTTGGCCTGATAATAGCCGCGGCAGGCAATCATGGCCGCGTTGTCCGTGCAGAGAATGCGATTCGGATAGAAGAAGCGGATGCCCGTTTCTTCGGCACGTTTACGCAGTCTTGCCTCAAGCCCGCTGTTCGCCGCCACGCCGCCGGCGAGTACAAGCGTGTCACGTCCCGCTTCCTGCACGGCGTCAAACGCTTTTTCTACCAGCACTTCCACAACAGAATGCTGGAACGAAGCGGCAATATCCGCTTTCTGCAGCTCATGCCCCTTCATCTTCTCGCTGTTGATGTAATTCAGCACAGCCGATTTCAAGCCACTGAAGCTGAACTCGTAATTGCCTTTTTCCTCAAGAGCACGCGGGAAATCAATGGCCAGAGGATTGCCCTCTTTTGCCAGCGCATCAATGCGCGGACCGCCCGGATACGGCAGTCCCATGACGCGGGCAATCTTATCAAAAGCTTCGCCTGCCGCATCGTCGCGCGTCTGTCCCATCATATGGAAACGGTCGTAACCGCGCACGTCGACAAGTGCCGTATGGCCGCCTGAAACAACAAGAGCCATGAATGGCGGCTCAAGCTCTGGTTCCGCCAAAAAGTTAGCAAAAATATGCCCTTCAAGGTGATTGACCCCGATGAGCGGCTTATCAAGGGCAAAGGCAAGTGCCTTCGCTGCTGAAACGCCGACCAGCAAAGCTCCCACAAGGCCCGGACCATATGTCACGGCGACCTGGTCGATGTCTTTGAGCGTTACGCCTGCCTGACGCACAGCCTCATCAATGACCGGCATGATATTGACGATGTGTTTGCGCGAAGCGATTTCCGGCACCACGCCGCCAAACTTCTGATGAATCGGAATCTGCGTCGAGATGACATTGGACAAAATCGTGCGGCCGCCGCGCAGTACGGCCGCCGAAGTCTCATCGCAGCTCGACTCGATTCCCAGAGTCAGGATTTCTTCTTCCACGCTATCCCTCTCTCCTCATAAACTGACTAAAATTAGCTTAAACTGACATAAATTGGCATAAACTGGCAAAAGCCATTTCGCCCGTTTCTTTATAATTTCGTATTCCACATGATGATGGCATCCTCGCCATTATCATGGTAGTATTTTTTACGGACACCGGCTTCGCGAAAGCCATAATGTGCATAAAGGGCGCGTGCCGGCGCATTCGACGGCCGCACCTCGAGCGTCATGGCCGTGACGCCGCGCTTTTTCACCATCTCAATGAGCCTGCCCAAAAGCTCTGTCCCGACTTTCTGCCCGCGGTATGCCGGCAAAATGGCAATATTCGTGATCTGTGCCTCTTCCAAAGAAATCCAGCAGCCCACATAGCCGATGACTTTTTGACCGTCTAGAGCCAGCAAATAACAGGTATTCTCGTTTGCGGCTTCCCGCCAAAACGATTCTCTCGACCACGGAATGGCAAAACACGCCTTTTCGACGGTTTCTACAGCTTCGGCGTCCTCGGGCTTCATTTCGCGGAAGCTCAGACCCACCGGCTTCATTTGGCTGCCTCCGGATGACGTTTTTCCCAAAGGACCTCTGCTTCACTGCGGCGAATGTAGACAGGCTCCATGTTCATGACATTATCACGGTGTCCTGCAGCAAATTCTTCCAAACCAAGCATGGCTACGCAGGCAGCGCGCGGCATGATGAGATGCGCCGGTGCCACTGTGACATTTTGAGGCAGCTCCATTTTCCCGCGCACGCGTTTTGCCGCAACATCGCCTAAGAGCACGCAAGGACGTCCCGACTCCGCACATTCCGCGATGATTTCTGCAAGCGGCAGGACTTCTACGGACTGCATGACCTGCAGCTTCCCGTCCTGCCATTCATAGCTTTCACGGTAGGCATTGCCCTTTTGCGCATCGAGCAGGCTGACGATGCGCAGCCCTGGCACCGGATAGTGATAGGCAAGTGCCTTTAATGTCGAAACACCGACAATCGGCAGGTTCAGGGCATAGGCCATGGCCTTGGCCGCGGCCAGTCCGATGCGCAGGCCCGTAAAGGAGCCTGGACCGATGCTGACGGCAATGCCTTCAAGCTGCTCTTTTTTGCCCCCTGCCATCGCGAGGACTTTCTCGATATGCGGCATGAGCGTTTCCGAATGCGTGAGCTTTGCCTGCATCGTAAGCTCAGCCGCGAGTTTATCAGCAGAAGCCACAGCCACACTCGAAACCTGCGTGGCCGTATCAATGGCTAAAATAGACAAATGACTCCAACTCCTTTATGAATTCCTGATAGCGCTCTCCGACGCTTGCGAAAGTAATCCTGCGTCCATCCTCCTGAAACTCCGATTTCTCGATATGGACCTCGACATAATCCTCCGGCATACACTGCGGAAACTTATCCGACCATTCAATGACGACGATTCCCTCGGGATCTTCCGTATATTCGTAGAAGCCAATATCTTCAAGCTCCTCCTCGGATTCCAGACGATAGAGGTCAAAATGATAGATGGGGCATATTCCTTCATATACATTCATGAGATTGAATGTCGGACTTGTGACCTCTCCCTCTACCCCCAGAGTACGCGCAAGGCTCTGAACAAACAGTGTCTTGCCGACGCCAAGGTCTCCTTCCAGGCACAGTACGGTTCCCTCCCGGATCTTTTGTCCGACAAGCTCTGCTATATGGGCAGTTTCCTCGGGAGAATTCGTTGTACAGGTAAACATTTCGTGTATTATCTCTCCTATATATAGTTAAAAATGAACACATAAAATCATGCATATTCAATTTATCATTATATCACACGGAGCAGATTCGGTAAATTCCTCCACATGCCAGCCCGCCATGATAATTTAGATAATTATTATCCGTAGAAAATTTATTTTATAAAATGAGCAAATTGGCGATATTAAGAGATTGAGTGAGAATAAAGCAGATATTTCCTCTTAATCGCCAGATTTCGCTATTTCTATTTTATCCCATATGACGTATAATCAAAGCATAGCAAGTGAGCTACACCGATTGACACAAAGAACAAATCAATCGGGATTCACCTATGATGTGTATGTATATCAAGATATATTAGGAGGCTTTTATTATGAAAAAGTTTGTTTGCACGGTTTGCGGTTATGTTTATGAAGGCGAAGCAGCTCCGGCTGAATGCCCGATCTGCCATGCTCCGGCTTCCAAGTTCGTTGAGCAGAGCGACACGATGACGTTTGCTGATGAGCATCATGTCGGCGTTGCAAAAGACGTTGATCCGCGCATCATCGAAGGTCTGCGTCAGAACTTCACGGGCGAGTGCTCCGAAGTCGGCATGTACCTCGCTATGAGCCGTCAGGCTGACCGCGAAGGTTATCCGGAAATCGCAGAAGCTTACAAACGCTACGCTTTTGAAGAAGCAGAGCATGCTTCCAAATTCGCTGAACTCCTCGGCGAAGTCCTCACGGACAGCACGAAGAAGAACCTGACGATGCGTATCG